>NZ_JAUBSA010000056.1:0-44089 GCF_036702115.1 Microcoleus sp. LAD1_D5
GTCTTACACGTTGTCAACGCCGAACGCGAGTCAAAGTCTTTTGAGGTAAGGGTTTTAGGCTTATTCAGCAAGCCCTAATTATTTGAAAGCAATTCATAGTACATAGCTAATTGACATCAGTCTCATCTGAAATCACGATTCAGGATTGGGTTGGTGAATACATAAAATTTTATGTAGGTTACAAAAAGTAATTATCCTTGTCTTGTTAAAATGCTAAAATTAGCTTTACATGATTAATGGTAAAGCTGGGCAGTGTTTGTGTCAACAACTGTATATTTATAAATTTCAGTAAAAGGTAATCATCGAGCAGATTTATGTATACTCAACTTTCATTGTGGGAAGAGCCAAAAGCAGAAAGCCAGAAGCATGGTCAGCAATTATCTCTGCCTGATGCCGAAATAATCATGTACCGCGACTTCTTCAATAACAATGAGAGCAACCAGATATTTGCGGAATTGTACGGCACTATTAATTGGAAGCAAGAGGTGGCTCTGCTTTTTGGCAAGCAAGTCGCTATACCGCGACTTAGCGCATGGTACGGAGATGCAGGTAAATCTTACACTTACTCCCAAATAAAAATGGAGCCTAATCTATGGACACCTACACTCATAACCATCAAATCTAAAATAGAAGCAATAGCAGGTACATTGTTTAACAGCGTGTTGCTTAATCTATATCGCGACGGCAAAGATAGTGTAGCTTGGCACAGTGATGATGAATCAGAACTTGGTGAAAACCCAGCGATCGGTTCTGTAAGTTTTGGGGCTACTCGTCGTTTTATGCTCAGGCACAAATATCAAAAAGAAAGGAAAGTAGAAATTCAATTAACTCCTGGAAGCTTCCTGCTGATGAAAGGAGTAACCCAGCATTTTTGGCAACACCAAATCCCGAAAGCAGCCAAAGTTACTGAACCAAGAATCAACCTTACTTTCAGGAAAGTAACCTAAATGAATTAATGGTAATTTGTAATTTGCATATGCGTTTATCTGCCTTTACGTGCGGTTTAAATAAAAAATATTGCAACTTTTGTTAACAGTAAAAGTAGCGATTTTCGCACAGCAATAACAGTACCGCCGAATTAGCGATCGCACGGGAGTGCCGCTGCTACGGCTGAATTTGGGTCAAACGGCTAGTTTGTTGCTGCTGCGAGGGTTTTTGGCGGGTAAGCAGAAAGGCTCAGAGTGGTGTGAAGCGCGATCGCACTTATTGTCTCTCAAAGTCTCCTTCTTCACGTTTACCCATTTTGCCTGTTAATGTGTAGTGCATCGCCTTAAATTTTACCTCATCTTTACTCCCTAAATCTTTCAATTTTCCTAACTAACTCGAAGCCAAATTGCCTCACACTATTGACATAACTTTGGTCATATGTCTATTAATAATTTGTAAATAGCTAGGTCTGAAGGAACACCAAGCTCGACAAAAATAATTATCTCTGAAGATAGAAGAACCCCAAATTAAACACAGCTAATCTATAAAACTATGAGGGAGAAAAAACTACTTAAAAATTGATTAATATAAGGGATTTTTAAGTAGAGCTTAAGAGAAAAAAAGGAAATTTATGGTACTGAGTATTATTGTTCACGGTGGAGCAAAAACCATCACAGAAGAGAAGGTTGCAGCCAACAATGCAGGCTGTACCGCAGCAGCAGAAGCTGGTTGGGCAGTGCTGACAAGGGGGGGTACAGCAGCAGAAGCTGTTGAGGCAGCTATCCGGGTTCTGGAAGCTGACCAGACATTTAACGCAGGCTTTGGAGCGGTTCTCAACAACCAGGGAGAGGTAGAGCTAGACGCAGCGATGATGGAAGGCGGTTTATTAGCTTGGGGAGCGCTCGCCAATGTTCAAGGCGTGCGCCATCCCATCTCAGTGGCCCGAAAGATTATGGATAAAAAACCCATGTTCTTAGTAGCGGATCACGCCGAACATTTTGCAGCAGAAAATGGAGCCGAAATGTCTGCAAAAGAAGACTTAATCGCTGACGAGCAACAGGAAGAGTGGGAGGAGGAAAAAGAAGTTATTGACCGCCCCAATACCGTTGGTTGTGTAGCTTTGGATAGTAGTGGCACCTTAGTTGCCGGTACCTCAACTGGGGGCACTATGAATAAGCCCGCTGGTCGCGTCGGCGACAGCGCCATTATTGGCTCAGGCTTGTTTGCTGACAGTCAACAAGGCGGTTGCTCGACCACAGGCGATGGCGAGTCGATTATACCAGTAGTTCTGGCTAAGACGGCGATCGACTTTCTAGCGTCCGGCAAGCACCCAGACGAAGCAGCGAAGATGGCAATTGAGACTCTGGCCTCTAAGGTGGCAGGAGAAGCTGGGTGCATCCTCATAGACCCTCAAGGGCGGGTTGGCTGGGCGCATAACTCAACCGACATGGCTTGTGCTTATAGAACCTCAGAAATGGACAAGGTGGCTGTGTTCACTAAGAAAAAACAACTCGTCCATCATTGAAGTTATTGAGGCTGCATTCTCTCTAGTTGGAGAGAGTGACAATTTCGCAACTAATATCTTATTTCCTAGGTATTAAGTAGCTGGACATCAATAAACACTCTTTCAATTTGTAGGGCGGGCAATGCCCGCCCTACGTTTAATTATTATGTCGAGCTACTTACTTGCCGGGAAAACAATTGAATTCAAACTCGACTTGAAGGTTTCTGATGAACTCAACATACGACTTTCCTTACTTTCAGGGTAATTCTCTTTCCGATTTGTTTGCTCCAGACATCACAGATGCACGTTATGCGTTTATCCTAAATTATCCTGCAACTGCGAGTTGGGCTGCTTACCCCAACAGGAAAAAATACTTTATTCAAGATGGCAGCAGTGAAGCCACCAAAACTTCTTTCGACAAGATTGGTCAGAAGGAACCGTGGAAAAATCTGGCTGTGTTAGGTGATGCCATCCCAGGGATTGTGATTAATCAGCCGCCGAACTCGCTGATGGACTATTGGCGGGAGTATTTTGGCTTCAGCTACAGCAGTATGGAGATGATAGACTGCTCAAGTTATCTCGAAGATCTCAGCGTAAGCGATCGCTTTGACAAACTCCTGACTCTATTTCCCTTCGACAATCTCAAGCCCGAAAAACACGCCGTCCATCCCGACATCCACTACCACTTGCTCAGCAAAGCAACGCTAGCAGAATTAGGCGTGCAATGCCCGAAATACGAAACCTACAATCTGCACGAAGTCAATCTCGAAAGCATTCAATTACCAGAGCAATTCCCCTACTTGATTAAAGCATCCCACGGGCTCTCTGGAGAAGGCACTTATATTATCAAAAGCGCCAGCGATCTGAACTACTGCTTGCAGGAAGTGAGGAAATATCTCGATATTAAGTTGCTGGATACGATTATTGTCTCGGAATTCGTCAAGAATGAAGTGCAGAACTACTGCGTGCAGTTCTATGTAAGCAAAACGGGAAATATCACGCTTATCGGCACTACCAGTCAACTTGTCACCCCAGAGGGCAGCTATTTAGGGGGACTGATTCACTACCGCGAAACCGACATGAGTAGGTTTTTTGAGATGATTGCGGCTATTGGTAAATATGCTCACCAACAGGGTTATTTCGGCGTTATTGGCTTTGACGTGCTGGAAGACTCTGAGGGACAACTGTATGCCATTGATGCCAATTTCCGAGTTAATGGCTCCACTCCGCTTTGTGTGCAGCGCCATACTTTACTGGGGCTGGGAAAGGAGGTGGCTAAATATTCCAGTAACTGCCGAATGGATGGGACTTTGGAATCGATTCTTGTCACCCTGAAACCCGAACTCGATCGCAAGGACTTGATAATCTTGTCAGCTTTAGAGAAGGTTAAATACGGAAAAATCTACACGGAAATGTACGGGATAGTGGCGGGTGAGGATATGAAGGAAATGCAGCACATCGAGGAGAACTTGCACAGTAAGGGATTGCAGCAATTGGGTTAATATCTACTCTACCCCTTGCCGCGGTTATGCGGTTTCCCCGCTCATCTGGCGCGCACCACCAACACCGAACAAGGAGCCTCAGCGACAACCTCAGCACTCACCGAACCCTCCAAAATTCGCTTTACACCAGTCAAACCGCGACATCCGATCGCAATTAAATCGGCCTTATAAATATTAGCCAAACGCAAAATTTCTGCTGCCGGTTCCCCCGAAACAATCTCCAACTCGCTCTGGCAAGGCAACTTTTCCTGATAAGATTGCAGTAACTTTTCCACCTCTCGGTAAGCAATCTCATCTCCCTGAGCGTGAGGTCGATCGACAACCGCGTCAAAATCCGACGTACCAGAACTCACAACATGAACTAGAATCACCTTTGCCGTCGGTTCTAGGCGAAATTGCCCCACAGCTTGCAAAACCCGTTCTGCAAGCTGTGAATTGTCGATCGCTACCAAAACAGTATTCAATACCATGCACCTTTAAATTTCAGATATTTAGACTTTAAATTTTTCGTTGATTGTCGCCTACTGTCCACAATTTCGCGCTTCCCACCAACATCATTATTACCTACCCAGAAACCCGGTTTCTTAACATAATTGCGTCATTTAAGCAAGATACTTAAAGAAACCGGCTTTCTTAAGCCCGGAGTTGGTAAGTAGGTAGGTGCAAATAAACTGGGCCGCTTGTCACAGAATGTAAAGCTACCATAATCGCAAGAGAATTGCTTCCTTTCATTGCATTTCACTCACTTTTGACTACCTATGTATTTTGCCGATCATCTGCTTAAATCTACCCTCTAAAATTTATCCTTTCCCTCATTTTCAGTCCGCAGCCGCACCGAATCAGCGTGAGAAGGAAGCCCCTCTGCTTCGGCTAAAACATTAATCGCTTTACCCACCTTCTTAAGTGCAGCAGGCGAATATTGAATCAAACTCGAATGCTTCATAAAAGTTTCGACACCCAGCGGCGACGCATAGCGCGGAGCCCCTGAAGTCGGCAAAGTATGATTCGGGCCCGCCAAATAATCACCCACAGCTTCCGGCGTCGAGCAGCCCAAGAAAATCGCCCCAGCGTGGCGAATTTGGTCGAGCAAAGCCCAAGGATCTGCAACTTGCAATTCCAAGTGTTCGGGCGCAAACTCATTAGAGAGTTCCGCCGCCGCTTTGAGCGAGTCAACTACTACGACTAAACCATAGTTGGCGATCGCCTTTTCTGTTAAAGTTCGGCGCGGGTGATTTGCCAACTGTCTGTCTACCTCAGCCACCACTTTCCTCGCCAGCACCGAATCCGCCGTCAGCAAAATTGCCGACGCCATCGAATCGTGCTCAGCTTGAGCCAACATATCCGCAGCCACGTGTACAGGATTCGCCGAACCATCCGCAATAATCAACACTTCCGACGGGCCAGCCAGAGAATCGATCCCCACAGTCCCGTAAACCAGTTTTTTAGCCAGGGTGACGTAAATATTCCCCGGCCCAGTAATTAAATCCACCTTCGGAATTGTTTCCGTACCGTAGGCTAAAGCTGCGATCGCCTGCGCTCCGCCTACCCGATAAATCTCATCAACTCCCGCTTCCTGAGCCGCTACCAGCACCGCAGGATTCATTTTCTTCTCCTGTCCGGGGGGAGTACACATCACCAGTCTCGGCACCTTGGCGACCTTCGCAGGAACCGCATTCATGATCACCGAGCTCGGATAGGACGCCTGACCGCCAGGAATGTAAATTCCCGCTCGATCGACCGGTGTGTAGCGCTTGCCCAAAACAATCTCGTCATCACCAAACTGCACCCAAGACTTGGGTACGCGCTGTCGGTGAAACGCCTCTACCTGTTTGCAAGCCAGCCGGATGGCATTTAATAATTCTTTCGACACCTGCTGGTAAGCAGCATCCAATTCGGCGCCGCTGACCCGTAAATCTTCCACATTTAGGGTCATGCGGTCAAATTCAGCAGTGTAGTGCAGCACAGCCTGATCGCCTCTGCGCCTTACAGCTTGCAGCACCTCCCGCACGGTGGCTTCTTTGTGAACGACAAGTTCGTCATGGGTGCGATCGCAGATCCGTCGCAGTTCAGCTTGTGCCTCAACCCACTGAGTAATGATTCGCAGCATGGAGATTAGGAATGCCGTCTATAACTTCACTAACATTTGCTTGACAATTGGGGATTTTTGTGGAGTTTTCCTAGAGAAGTAGGCCACCACCAGTCCACAAGCTTAAACCGCGAGAGTCGCGGCATTTTCCAAGGCTTCAGTGCAGCGTTTAAATCTCGATCGAGGATTTTGCAACACTGAGGACAAGTCACAACCTTCTCTCTTGAATTGCCCGCCAGAGAACCAGGTGCGGAGGAAGAGGGTTGGAACGCAGAGGGGGAGAGTGTCCTACCCCGATAATATCCGAGAGGGAGAGTGTTCGAGCGGAAGAATTTTGATTCTGCCTTCTACCTTCTACCTTCAGATCCGTGCTGTCTTCTACCTTCTACCTTCAGCTTTTTACCTTCTACCTTCGGTAAGTGCTTCTTACCGAAGCCCAAATCACCCGTATTCTTTGTTATAGCTTAACTTGGATTTTTCAGAGAATTGGATTTTAAGCAGAATAGATGCTATATTAGTTTTTCCAACACCTGATAATTTTTTTATAAAAAAACGCCAAATTATTGTATACTTGAAAATTGCGCGCAAGAAACCGTGACTTTAACTCGTGACGGTGGAAACACCGCAAAACGCCTGCGTAACACCCGTGTCATACCTTTGGGTATTGTCAGGGGTAAAAAACAGGCAGTTAAATGAGTCAATAAAAAATTATTGCGCGGGCGTCGCCAAAAAGTAGCCACAGACTCAGCTCAATCTGAGCGAATGGAAAGTGGCTGTCTCACTCCGCCATTAAAAATCAAGCTTTTTGCGGATCGATCCCGAAAAGGTTGTCCTTCAAAATCCCCGTGTCTTGAGACTGTCTTGAGACTAGGGTGTATCAATGAATACCTACTTCCAGCAACTGAACTATGGCAAATATTAAGTCCGCCGTCAAACGAGTCAAAATCGCCGAACGTAACCGCTTGTACAACAAATCTTACAAGTCAGCGGTCAAAACTTTGATGAAGAAGTATTTCGCTGCCGTAGACAAGTACGCCGCAGCTCCGAGCCCGGAATTAATGCAAGAAGTCCAGCAGCGAATGTCTGAGGCCTACAGCAAAATTGACAAAGCTGTCAAAAAAGGTGTAATCCACCGCAACAACGGCGCTCGCAAAAAGTCCCGCTTGGCAAGAACCCTCAAGCCGCACGAAGTATCGGTAGCATCTTAAGGAAGAAGGAAGTTCGGCAACGAAGCAGTTTACAAGATTTAAGGGATGGATGTTGAGGGAAGCAGTCAAGCGTGAAGCAGTCAAGCGTGAAGCAGGAAAAAAGAAGACGGAAGATTTTTCCCACACACTCTCTGCCACTCCCACTCCCAGACTCTCTCACTCCCCCCTCGCCCTATCCCACTAGGACTCTCCCGTATCACCTCTAATCTGCTTCCCCCATGCAGCTCATCGACACTCACGTTCATATCAACTTTGAGACCTACAAATCTGAGTTAGAAGCCATTCGAGAACGCTGGCGCGAAGCTGGTGTAGTTCGGCTGGTTCATTCTTGTGTAGAGCCAGAAGAGTTTGCCGGCATTCAAGCAATCGCCAATCAGTTTGCAGAAGTCTCGTTTGCAGTGGGACTCCACCCCTTAGATGCCGACAAGTGGAAAGACGAGACTGCCAGCCAGATTAGGGAATTAGCGAATTCCGACTCTAGGGTAGTGGCGATCGGCGAAACCGGACTGGACTTTTATAAAGCTGACGATCGAGAACACCAGTTTAAAGTGTTTGAGGCACAGCTTGAAATCGCCCAGCAACTTGACAAACCAGTCATTATCCACTGTCGCGACGCCGCCGCCCCAATGGCCCAAATGCTGAGGAACTTTTGGCAAACACGCGGGCCAGTGCGCGGGGTCATGCACTGCTGGGGAGGCACGCCCGAAGAAACCCAGTGGTTTTTAGACCTAGGTTTCTACATCAGTTTTAGCGGAACAGTCACCTTTAAAAAAGCCTTGCAAATACAAGAATCAGCTTGTATGGTAAATAGCGATCGCATCCTAGTCGAGACAGATTGCCCTTTTCTCGCCCCCGTACCCCAGCGGGGAAAACGCAACGAACCAGCCTACGTCTACTACGTAGCCGAGCAAGTTGCTAAATTGAGAGGAGTTTCTCTCTTAACTTTGTCCCAGCAGACAACCGAAAATGCCTGTCAGCTATTCGGCTTTTGTGTTTAGCTTATTCAGAACACAGAAACGAGGAAAACAGGTTGATTTAGGGGCAAGCGATAGGGACAATCCCATTTATATCCGGCCCAAAAAACCGGATTCATCCTTTATTTGAGATTCTTTTGGCGTTGCCTGCTGCGATCTGATTTGCGTCCTATAATAAAAAGAACCGACCGATCGGGCATTGGCTTAGTATCCGCGACTGCGATGTCGCCCGCTTGAGGCCAACACAACGCGAGTACGCTAACCTTCGGGATCGCCAAAAACTTCACGCAATAACTCAAACTTACACATAGCGAAGAAACTTGGAACCTCAGCAATTTGGCAATAGCTGTCAAGTCAATTTTAGGAGTCAAAAGTGTAGGGAATTTACCCTGGGACACCACGAGATCGAAGCTAAAAGCATCTCGATCGAAACCAAAATCCGCACAAAAATACTGCGAGCAACTAGCAAAAATAACCGTTGTAGCAGTTGGTAGACGATCGAAAACATCATATAAATTCTCTCACACAATCAATCAAAAAAACGCAACAAGGTAAAAAAGCCGAGCCTTGGCGCCATGTAAAAAGCTAGAGCCACTGCGGAAAAAGGACACCCATGACCACTAAAGATTACACAGAATTCGCCTTCACCTTGCCCGACCTGATAGAAATCCAGCGGGCAAGTTTCCGCTGGTTCCTAGAAGCCGGACTGATCGAAGAACTCGACAGCTTCTCCCCGATTACAGACTACACGGGCAAGCTGGAACTCCACTTCATGGGCAAAGACTTCAAACTCAAGCGCCCAAAATACGACGTGGACGAAGCCAAACGCAGGGACAGCACCTACTCGGTGCAAATGTACGTACCCACACGTCTGATTAACAAAGAAACAGGGGAAATCAAAGAACAAGAAGTCTTCATCGGCGATTTGCCCTTGATGACCGAGCGCGGCACTTTCATTATCAACGGCGCCGAACGGGTGATTGTCAACCAAATCGTGCGATCGCCCGGCGTCTACTACAAATCAGAAACCGACAAAAACGGCCGCCGTTCGTATAACGCCTCGCTCATCCCCAACCGCGGCGCTTGGCTGAAATTTGAAACAGACAAAAACGATTTAGTCTGGGTCAGAATCGACAAAACCCGCAAACTATCAGCCCAGGTTTTGCTCAAAGCATTGGGACTCACAGACGGCGAAATCTACGACTCCCTGCGGCACCCGGAATACTTCCAAAAAACGATCGAAAAAGAAGGACAATTCGGCGAAGAAGAAGCATTGATGGAGCTCTACCGCAAACTGCGTCCAGGCGAACCCCCCACCGTAGCGGGGGGCGAACAGCTCCTCCACTCCCGCTTCTTCGACCCCAAACGCTACGATTTGGGCAGAGTAGGCCGCTACAAACTCAACAAAAAATTGCGCTTGACAGTCCCCGATACCATGCGGGTGCTGACATCCCAAGATATCTTGACAGCGATCGACTACCTAATAAACCTCGAATTCGACATCGGCTCCACCGACGACATCGACCACTTAGGCAACCGTCGCGTCCGCAGCGTCGGAGAACTGCTGCAAAACCAAGTGCGCGTCGGCCTCAACCGCTTAGAACGGATCATCCGCGAAAGAATGACCGTCTCCGATGCCGACTCCCTCAGCCCCGCATCTCTGGTCAACCCCAAACCGCTGGTAGCAGCAATCAAGGAATTCTTCGGTTCCTCCCAGCTATCCCAGTTCATGGATCAAACCAACCCCCTAGCAGAACTGACGCACAAGCGCCGACTTTCGGCCTTAGGCCCAGGAGGTCTGACTCGGGAACGCGCCGGGTTTGCAGTGCGGGACATTCACCCGTCCCACTACGGCCGGATTTGCCCGATCGAAACACCAGAAGGTCCCAACGCAGGTCTGATCGGTTCCTTAGCAACCCACGCCCGCGTCAACCCCTACGGCTTCATCGAAACTCCTTTTTATCCAGTAGAAAAAGGACAGGTACTGCGCGACAAAGCACCCGTCTACATGACAGCCGATGAAGAAGACGATTTGCGCGTCGCCCCCGGAGACATCAGCCTCGACGAAAACAACAACCTCTTAGGCGAAACCGTAGCCGTCCGCTACCGCCAAGAATTTACAACCACCACCCCCATGCAGGTGGACTACATGGCGATTTCGCCAGTGCAAATCGTCTCCGTCGCCACATCCCTGATTCCGTTCCTGGAACACGACGACGCCAACCGAGCTCTGATGGGTTCAAATATGCAGCGGCAAGCTGTGCCGCTACTGAAACCAGAACGGCCCCTAGTCGGTACCGGCTTAGAAGCTCAGGCCGCGCGAGATTCCGGGATGGTTGTAGTTTCCCGGATTAACGGCGAAGTGATATACATCGACGCCACCCGGATTATTGTCAAACCCCTGGCTGTAGATGCCGAATCCAATTCCAGCGAAGAACATTTTCTGATTCGGGAATACGACGAACTCAAAGTCAAACAGCCCTCGGTTTGGAAGCAAAAATATGCAGGTTGCATCGAACACGAACTGCAAAAATATCAGCGCTCTAACCAAGATACTTGTTTAAACCAGCGTCCGCTGATTTATGAAGGCGATCGCGTCGTAGCAGGTCAAGTGCTCGCAGACGGTTCCTCCACCGAAGGAGCAGAACTCGCCCTGGGTCACAACATCCTCGTAGCTTATATGCCCTGGGAAGGCTACAACTACGAAGACGCCATGCTCATTAGCGAGCGTTTGGTGTACGAAGATGTCTACACTTCGATCCACATTGAAAAATACGAAATCGAAGCCCGCCAAACCAAACTCGGCCCAGAAGAAATCACTCGCGAAATTCCTAACGTCGGTGAAGACGCGCTGCGCCAGCTAGACGAACAGGGGATTATTCGCAAAGGTGCTTGGGTGGAAGCTAGCGACATTTTGGTGGGCAAAGTGACCCCCAAAGGTGAATCCGACCAACCGCCGGAAGAAAAACTGCTGAGGGCAATCTTCGGGGAAAAAGCCCGCGACGTGCGCGACAATTCCCTGCGAGTTCCTAACGGCGAAAAAGGCCGCGTGGTGGACGTGCGGGTGTTTACCCGCGAACAGGGCGACGAACTGCCCCCCGGCGCCAACATGGTCGTCCGCGTCTACGTGGCTCAAAAGCGGAAGATTCAAGTCGGCGACAAAATGGCCGGCCGCCACGGAAATAAGGGTATTGTGTCCCGGATTCTGCCGATGGAGGATATGCCTTATTTGCCCGACGGGACTCCCGTTGACATAGTGCTCAATCCCTTGGGCGTACCGTCGCGGATGAACGTGGGTCAGATTTTTGAGTGCTTGCTGGGATGGGCCGGCGAAAATCTGTCTATGCGGTTCAAGATGGTGCCTTTTGATGAAATGCACGGCGCTGAAAAGTCTCGCGAAACCGTACACGGCAAGCTACAGGAGGCACGCGAAAAAACCGGCAAGCCTTGGGTGTTTAACGAAAAGCACCCCGGCAAGACTATTGTCTACGATGGCCGAACTGGGGAACCGTTCGATCGCCCGATCACAGTCGGCATCGCCTATATGCTGAAGCTGGTGCACTTGGTAGACGATAAGATCCACGCCCGCAGCACAGGCCCTTACTCGCTGGTAACGCAGCAGCCTTTGGGCGGCAAAGCGCAGCAGGGGGGTCAGCGGTTCGGAGAAATGGAAGTCTGGGCTCTGGAAGCGTTCGGCGCAGCTTATACTTTGCAAGAGTTGCTGACTGTGAAGTCGGACGATATGCAGGGGCGGAATGAAGCGCTGAATGCGATCGTCAAAGGCAAAGCTATTCCGCGCCCCGGTACGCCGGAATCTTTCAAGGTGCTGATGCGGGAGTTGCAGTCTTTGTGCTTGGATATTGCCGTGCACAAGGTGAATACGTCCGACGAGGGCAGCGAGCACGTTGAGGTGGATTTGATGGCAGATGCTGGGGGCAAGCGATCGCCCTCCCGGCCTACTTACGAATCCCTTTCTCGTGACGAACTGGACGAGGATTAGGCATTAAAGATTAAAGATTAAAGATTTTTTGACAGCATTGAATTCTTTAATCTTTAATCGGCAATCTCAAATTAAAATGCCTCAGCAGTGTTCGTACCACTGCTGAGGCGAATCAACGCTCTAAACAGGAGAGACGCTGAACATGAATATTGTAACAGTTGTCCCAGGAATTCAAGGAGAAGTTGACCGGGCGACGGGCTGTATTAATTGGCAAGGGAGCAAGTTTGGCAACGGTTACGCGCGCAAGTGGATCGATGGCAAAACAGTATTAGTCCACCGTTTAGTCCTCGAATCGAAAATAGCAGGGTTCCTCGGTTCCGGTTATTTTGGTTGCCATACCTGCGACAATCGAAGCTGCATCAACCCGGCACATCTGGTAGTAGGTACTGCTGCTGAGAATACCGGGCAGATGATTGGGCGCGATCGCAAAACTCCCAGACGCAAAAGTATTCCCGGTATTGGCATATTGTCGATCGCACAACTACGGGAAATTCAGACTAAATATTTATCTGGAACAGTCAAAAACCACCTAGCAAAAGAGTATGGGGTACAACATGAAACTATTACTAAGATACTTCAGACAAATATTCCCGATAACTTCACTACAGTTTCGCCAGGTTTTTTAGGAGAAATTCAAGACAACGGCTGCATCATTTTTCAAGGCTCAAAGGACGGTCAAGGCTATGGCAGGTACTTTAAAAATGGGAAATCGAAATCAGTCACTCGTGCTGTTTTAGCAGAGAAATTAGGATGTGAAATTCCCACTTCAATAGATGCTTGTCATAGCTGCGATCGTCCCAGTTGTATCAATCCAGAACACCTGTGGGGTGGTACTCGTTCCCAAAATTCATTAGATGCTTCTAAGAAAGGACGCACTCAAGGCAAAAGTCATCCCCTTTCCAATGCCAAATTAGACTGGGAAAAAGTGCGAGAAATTCGGCAAAAACTAGCAGCAGGAGAGAGAGTGAAGGATGTAGCTCAGAAATACAGTGTTGGTCGCAAAACCATACACGATATTAAGTATCACGTCACTTGGAAGGAAGCAGGCGAAGAGGTTCCAGTTCCTCGCACGGGTGGATATCTCGATCGCAAGCTAACTTTTGCTCAAGCTATTGAGATCCGAGAACGAATCCAAGCCGGAGAATCCCTTGCTAAAATAGCTCAGGAATTTGGAGTATCCAGAAATATCATTTCTGATATTAAAAGAAACGTCACCTATAGAGGAGAGTAATATTGATTTGAGTTCAAAACGAAGCAAACAAAAAATATAAATTGCCAGCACTAATCGACAGTAAATAATCAATTGGAGTCAAAATGGCTAAGGTAGAACAACGCTTTGATTACGTCAAGATAGGATTAGCTTCACCAGAAAGAATTCGACAGTGGGGAGAGAGAACTTTACCCAACGGTCAGATTACCGGTGAAGTGACAAAACCCGAAACAATAAATTACCGGACGTTAAAACCTGAAATGGATGGCTTGTTTTGCGAGCGCATTTTTGGGCCGGCAAAAGATTGGGAATGTCATTGTGGGAAGTACAAACGAGTTCGCCATAGAGGTATTGTTTGCGAAAGATGCGGTGTAGAAGTCACAGAATCTCGCGTGCGCCGTCACCGGATGGGATTTATCAAATTAGCAGCTCCAGTAGCTCACGTTTGGTATCTCAAAGGCATCCCGAGTTACATGGCAATTCTATTAGATATGCCGCTGCGAGATGTCGAACAAATCGTGTATTTCAATGCCTACGTTGTCCTTAATGCAGGTAATGCAGAAAAGCTGCAATACAAGCAATTGCTCACGGAAGATGCTTGGCTGGAAATAGAAGACGAACTTTACAGCGAAGATTCCACGCTGACGGGCGTAGAAGTAGGCATAGGTGCTGAAGCTTTGCAAGTTTTGCTGCAAAATATTCCGCTAGAAAGTGAAGCGGAAAAGTTGCGGGAAGATATTGCTAATGCTAAAGGTCAAAAACGGGCAAAGTTAATTAAACGCTTGCGGGTAATTGACAACTTCATCGCTACGGGCTCTCAACCCGATTGGATGGTGCTCAATGTGATTCCGGTGATTCCCCCCGACTTGCGGCCGATGGTGCAGTTAGACGGCGGGCGTTTTGCAACCAGTGACCTCAACGACCTCTATCGGAGAGTCATCAACCGCAATAACCGCTTGGCGAGACTGCAAGAAATTCTGGCGCCGGAGATTATCATCCGCAACGAAAAGCGGATGCTGCAAGAAGCTGTGGATGCGCTGATTGACAACGGTCGCCGGGGCCGGACGGTGGTGGGGGCAAACAACCGCCCGCTGAAGTCGCTGTCGGACATCATTGAAGGGAAACAAGGTCGCTTCCGGCAAAACTTGCTGGGTAAACGGGTTGACTACTCCGGGCGTTCGGTGATTGTGGTGGGGCCGAAACTGAAAATTCATCAGTGCGGTTTGCCGAGGGAAATGGCGATCGAACTTTTCCAGCCTTTCGTCATCCACCGCCTGATCCGCCAAGGATTAGTCAACAATATCAAAGCAGCCAAAAAACTGATCCAGCGCAACGATCCCAGCGTTTGGGACGTGCTTCAGGAGGTGATTGAAGGACACCCGGTAATGCTAAACCGGGCGCCGACGCTTCACCGTTTGGGGATTCAAGCCTTTGAGCCGATTTTGGTGGACGGGAGGGCCATTCAGCTTCACCCGCTAGTCTGTCCGGCTTTTAACGCTGACTTTGACGGCGACCAAATGGCCGTGCACGTGCCTTTGTCTCTGGAATCTCAGGCGGAAGCGCGCTTGCTGATGCTGGCTTCTAACAACATTATGTCGCCGGCAACAGGAAGACCGATCGTTACTCCTTCTCAAGATATGGTGCTCGGTTGCTATTACTTAACAGCCGAAAATCCTGACGCTCAAAAAGGAGCTGGTCACTATTTTTCCAACCTTACCGACGCGGTTGTAGCTTACGAACAAGGAGTCGTTGACTTGCACTCTTATGTGTGGGTGAGGTTTCAAGGCGCCATAGAAAACACAGAACCCGAAGGAGAACCGCTGAAGGTGGAACGCTCTACCGACGGTATCGTGACGAAAGAATACAAGTTCCGCCGGGTTCGGGAAGACGGAGACGGCAAGGTGATCAATCAATTCATTCGCACTACTCCGGGCAGGATTATCTATCACCAAACCATCGAATCGGTAATTAACAATTAGAAAGAGGTAATGGATAAGAGGTAACGGGTAAGAGGTAATGGGTAATAACTGACAAATAATCGCTAACAAATAATAGTGATTGAAACCGGAAAATTCACCCATTACTACTTACAAATACTTCAGCGACGCGGTTAATGAGCGAAGTCTAAGGGCAGTAAAAGTTACCAATTACCAAGTAAGTAGGTAGGTGCAAATAAACTTTATTATGGGAAGGGCAGGTGAGTCCATTCATCTCCTAGCTTAGCTCTCTTCCTTATACGCTAAACCAGCCCCTACAAAATGCTTGTTGTTTTTTCCCGTCGCTCTACTTATCAATTACCAATTACCAATTACCAATTACCAATACTTCGGCTACGCGGTTCCTCAATCCTTCGGCTTCGCTCAGTGGAGCCGAAGTCGAACGGCAGTAAAAGTTACCAATTACCAATTACCACTACTCAGAAAAATGACAGAAAATAAGGAAATTGTTTTTCGCAATCGAGTTGTTGACAAAGGTCAGCTCAAAAAATTAATCTCTTGGTCTTTCATGCACTACGGAACGGCCCGTACAGCGCAAATGGCCGATAAACTCAAGGATTTGGGTTTCCGGTTTGCGACACGAGCGGGAGTTTCGATTAGCGTAGACGATTTGCAAGTGCCCCCGTCAAAACGATCGCTCCTCGATGCAGCAGAAGAAGAAATCCGCATCACCGAACAAAAATACACCAGAGGCGAAATCACCGAAGTCGAACGCTTCCAAAAAGTAATCGATACCTGGAACAGCACATCAGAAGACCTCAAAGACGAAGTAGTCAAAAACTTCCGAGCCACAGACCCCCTAAACTCGGTCTACATGATGGCATTCTCCGGGGCGCGGGGAAACATTTCTCAAGTGCGGCAGCTAGTCGGAATGCGCGGATTGATGGCTGACCCCCAGGGCGAAATCATCGACTTGCCAATTAAAACCAACTTCCGCGAAGGACTCACCGTCACCGAATACATCATCTCTTCCTACGGCGCGCGCAAAGGCTTGGTAGATACAGCGTTGCGGACGGCCGACTCTGGCTATTTGACTCGCCGTTTGGTGGATGTGTCCCAAGACGTAATTGTGCGGGAAGTGGACTGCGGCACTCAGCGGGGAATTCGAGTACGGCCGATGACGGACGGAGCAACAGTGCTGATTCCCCTCAAGGACAGACTGCTAGGGCGCGTATTCGCCAGAGATGTGGTGCACCCCAAAACCGGGGAAATCGTGTCTTACGGCAGCGAAAAAGCCGTCCGAAATCAGCCAATTACCGAAGAGTTGGCGGGGGAAATTGGTAATTCTGGGGTGGGAGAGGTGTATTTACGATCGCCCCTGACTTGTGAATCAACCCGATCGGTTTGTCAGCACTGCTACGGCTGGAGTCTCGCCCACTTGAAAATGGTGGACATGGGAGAAGCGATCGGGATTATTGCGGCTCAGTCGATCGGGGAACCGGGAACCCAGCTCACCATGCGTACCTTCCACACAGGTGGCGTATTCACCGGAGAAGTCGCCAAACAAGAACGCGCACCCTTCCCCGGCGTAGTGAAATTCAAGAACTTGCGTACCCGCTCCTTCCGCACCAGACACGGCGAAGAAGCACTGGTGGCAGAAAACAACGGCAAACTTGTATTTGAAGGCGACGGCTTTGAAGAAGGGAAATCCGGCGCCAAAAATCAAAAACTGAAAATCGAATTGGCGATCGTCCAGGGTTCTACTCTGATGGTCAAAGACGGACAACGGGCCATTCCCGGTCAAGTTTTGGCAGAAGTGCCGATCCTCGGTCGCGCAGCCCGCAAAACAACGGAAAAAGTTACTACGGACGTGGCTTCCGACTTAGCCGGAGAAGCCAAATTTGCGGATTTGGTGCCCGAAGAAAAAACCGACCGCCAAGGGAACACAACCCGCACAGCCAGCAAAGGCGGGCTGATTTGGATTCTCTCAGGAGAAGTCTACAACTTGCCCCCCGGCGCCGAACCGGCAGTGAAAAATGGCGATCGCATTCCGGCAGAAAGCGTGATTGCCGAAACTAAACTCGTCTCCGAACACGGTGGCGTAGTCCGCATCGCTGACCCCAGAGAAATCGAAATTATCACCGCCCAAGTCCTGCTCGACCAAGCTGTTGTGCGGGCTGAAAGCGCAGGCGGCCGCGACCACTACACGATCGAAACAGCTTCTAAGCAGCGGTTTTCCCTGAAGACGGCTCCTGGGAGCAAAGTGATTAACGGGGAAGTCGTCGCCGAACTGCTCGACGACAGCTACCGCACAGCTACAGGGGGCATTGTCAAGTACGGCGGGGTGGAAGTCCACAAGCGCGGCAAAGCTAAACTTGGCTACGAAGTCGTTAAAGGTGGCACTCTGCTCTGGATACCGGAAGAGTGCCACGAGGTCAATAAGGATATTTCTCTGCTGCTGGTTGAAGATGGCCAGTACGTTGAGGCCGGTACTGAGGTGGTTAAGGATATTTTCTGCCAAACCAGCGGGGCAGTGGAAATCACTCAGAAAAATGACATCCTGCGGGAAATTGTGATCAAACCGGGGACACTCCATGTAGTAGACCGCCCGCCGCTAACATTTGGGGAAGGTCAAATCGTCAACGCCGGTCAAGAAATTTTCCCGGGCTTGGTTGCCGAAGAGTTGGGCTATGCAGAGTATATCGAAACTCCCGAAGGCCCGGCTTTGCTGCTGCGGCCTGTGGTGGAGTTTCCGGTGCCGGATAAGCCACCAGTGCCTTCTCAGACGGCGCTGAATGAGTCAATCTCTTTGAAAGCGGTGCAGCGACTTCCTTATAAGGATGGAGAGCGCGTCAAGTCTGTCGAGGGATTGGAACTGCTGCGGACTCAGCTTATCTTGGAAATTGGTTCGGGAGCTCCGCAACTGGCGGCGGATATCGAGCTGCTGCCGGATGAGGATGATGCTATGGCTTTTGGGGCGGACGGTTCGGGTCCGGCTTGGGGTTCACCTGAAGACGGTACGGAGTCGCAAGAGTTGGCGATGGCTGTGGCTGATGGGGGCGATCGAGTTTCAAAGACTTTCCGCTTGCAGCTAGTCATTTTGGAATCGCTGGTGATTCGGCGGGACGTGTCTGCAGATCCGACTCAGGGCAGCACCCACACGCGGCTCTTGGTCGAAGATGGGCAGTCGATCGCGCCCGGGGCAGTAGTCGCCCGCACAGAGATTCTCTGCAAAGAAGCGGGTATCGTTCGGGGCATCCGTGAGGGGCATGGCGAACCAGTGCGCCGACTGTTGGTGATGCGAGATGCGGATTCTATTTCGATCTCTGTGGCGGGTACGCCGGATGTGAGTCCGGGTCAACTGCTGGTGGCTGGTACCGAAATAGCTCCAGGGGTTGTTCTGGAAGAGTCGGGCCAAGTTGTGAAGGTTGTACCGACATCGGAGACGGAACCGGCGAAACTCTTGCTCAGGGTGGCTCGTCCTTACCGGGTTTCGGCCGGTGCGGTGCTGCACGTAGACGATGGCGACTTGGTGCAGCGGGGTGACAATTTGGTGATTCTGGTGTTTGAGCGGGCAAAGACTGGGGATATCATTCAGGGTTTGCCACGGATTGAGGAACTTCTGGAAGGGCGGAAGCCGAAGGAAGCTTGTATTTTAGCCAAGCGGCCGGGCACAGCTCGTGTGGTTACGGATGACGATGTTGTGGAACTTGCGGTGATTGAGGATGATGGCCGGATTGAGGAGTATCCTTTGTTGCCTGGTCAAAACCCGATCGTTTCCGACGGACAGCGCGTAGGCGTCGCCGAAGCTTTGACCGACGGGCCTGCTAACCCTCACGAAATTCTGGAGGTGTTCTTCCACGTGCTCAAGGAGCGGCAGTCTACTTTTGAGGCTGCCTTGGAGAGTTTCCAACAGGTGCAGACGTTTTTGGTGAATGAGGTGCAGTCGGTTTATCAGTCTCAGGGCGTGGATATTTCGGATAAGCACATCGAGGTCATCGTTCGCCAGATGACCAACAAAGTCAGGATGGAAGATGGCGGCGATACTACTATGCTCCCCGGCGAGTTGGTAGAATTGCGGCAGGTTGAGCAGGTGAATGAGGCGATGTCAATTACTGGTGGAGCGCCGGCGGATTATACTCCGGTGTTGCTGGGGATTACTAAGGCTTCGCTGAATACTGATAGCTTTATTTCCGCTGCTTCGTTCCAGGAGACTACGCGGGTGTTGACTGAGGCTGCGATCGAAGGTAAGTCTGACTGGCTGCGGGGCCTGAAGGAAAATGTGATTATCGGTCGCCTGATTCCTGCTGGTACTGGCTTCAATGCCTATGAGGATGCTGGAGTCCAGGATGCGGGTTTTGATGGTGCTGTGTTTGATGACGACATCCACGATTTACAGGAGGATGTGGTACTTGATGACCGTACTGCCCGCCGCGCCTATACGATCGAGAGCGGTTTTGAGATCGGACGCCCGTCTGATCTTGAGCCTGATGAGGATTTTGAGGAAGTGGAGGTTGATGAGGACGATTTTGTCGCTGAGACTGACGATGATGCCTTGGGACCTGACGTTGACGATGATGATATCGGTTTTGACTTCGATGAGGACGAAGACTAATCATAGTTTTGAGATTGCATGAAGGAGTGAACAGCGTTGCGCTCGCTGAGGATAAGTTGGTTCCTCGTCGCAACGCACACTCCGATTTCATGAGTTGAAAAAGCTCCTATTTTTCCTCACAAATTACAAGTCCGAACTCATAGCATTGTGCGATGGGACATCGAAAGGAAGAAGGAAGAAGGAAGATTCAGAGTTTAAGCAAACTTTGTAATTCTAGAGTTTTAATTGTTTGTTGGTTCAAACAAATAATTCTTTCTTCCTTCTTCCTTTTTCCTTCTTCCTTCTTATTCCTTCTGCATATATAGTTCACTCAATCAGGCAGCAAAGCCTTGATTTGATTAACAAACTCTTGATGGTCTACCACAGGTTTAGAGATGTAACCGTCGGCACCGCTTTGATCCAGAAATGTTTCTTTATCACCAGCCATCGCGTGAGCAGTCACCAAAATAATCGGCAGCGATGCCGTTTGCGGGTCAGCTTTGAGCAGTTGAGTAATCTTAATGCCGTCAACAGATTTGCCCTGGTACACGCTGCGCGAAAGAGACACATCCATTAAAATCAAATCAGCTTCGCCGTTGGCAGCAATCTGCATCACCTCTTCAACATTTTCCGTGTGCTTCACGGCTAAGCCCCCCCGCTTAGTCAGAATTTTGGAAAAAACCCGAGCATTAACCAAATCGTCCTCTACAATCAGAACGGTTTTCATAAATAAATATGGGAAGTATAGAAACTTTGTGACTTTAGTCCAAAGAGGAACACGACACGGGGACTACATTCCCCGTCAAAAATGCAGAGTTTTTAGCGCCATCAGCCGGGAACCCTGCAAAACCCGTATGTATATCCTTGAGCCACTAGCTGTGAGAGGGTTTACAGATGCCGAGAAGCATCCAGTACCATCATTTAGACTACTACACACAGACAGTTTAGTTGTTTTTTATAACTAGACCTGGCACTGGTGAGAGTCTCAAGATTCTCAGGTAGCAGGTTTATAGTACAATCCAAGACGCATGGACGACGCCTCGCAACGCGGTTTTTGCTCGTTTCGGCGGGCTATAACGAACTATTGCTATGAAAAAACCCGGTTTCTGACTACCCGTTCGTCCTCGACTATAGTATCCTCTCTTTCGGTAAAGCCTTCGGCTTCTACCATTTTAGATTTTAGATTTTAGATTTTAGATTTTAGATGGGAACTGATTGACTGGATATCAGTTTGGATCACGGGCCGACAGTTGCATTATTTTTTGAACTGGTATTAGATTCGGGAATGTGTGATAATTATTTTCCTTCTTCCTCATTAAAATCAAGCCATGTTTATTCACATACTCCCGTCGCCACAGCATTTGAAGTAGCGAATCTAGCGGGAGTTGGCGGGGATTGTTGGAGATTCCTAATTCTCAGTTTTAACCCATCAAAACGGCTTAAAATATCGACGCTTCCGTTCATCAATGGGATGTCAGACTAGGAGATATCGCCAGGAGAGCTTTTGACTGATGAATTCATCAATATCGGATCGGTATTTTTGACACTCTCAGCGAGTCACGGCCACGATCTATGGTTGAATAAGCCCAAAACTTGGACTTCACTCATAGTCCAGTCGCCTCTACACGATCAGACAGAACAAGTACCAGTACCAGAGGTATTCCAATTCCGCTTACTTTTCTTTTTTAATAGTTTCGGAGTACATCACGCTTGCCAAAATACGGTAAGCTCGATCGTCTACCATTGCTGCTTGATCCACGCTACGGCTGTACCGAGACGAGATCAATCTGGGGTTTCTCCTGAATAGAATATTTCTTCGTGTAGATGGTTATTCCTAATTACAATTAAATTCTATCATGGATTGACGGGGACTCAAGTCCCTCGTGATGCTTTCCTAGGAAGAGCTACAGCCTCACTACGTTCTGAGTTTCTGGCATTCCGTGTTCTCCTGTGAATCAACCTTCTCACGGCAGAAGGTAAATAGACAGGTAGGCGCAAATGAAGGCAACATAGAGGTTAGGGTAAGAGTGGAGAGTAAGAGGCAAGTGTTGCCCGTCTTCGGAACTCTGATTCTGCTTTCACAAGTTAAGTTTATTTTTATTCTTCAACAGGGCGGTTGGGTCGAACTTTCGGTTCGCCTGCGGCAAACGCTTTTCAATCGAGACAGGCAACCTCGGCATTATTGACAGAGGCTGTTTTCACTCAGGAATTAACGGACACAAGGACTCATGGCTAAACAACTCAACCTACTTTCCGGGCAAGTAATTTCTACGCCTCTGCACGCCGAGATGCAGCAATCGTACCTCGAATATGCCATGAGTGTGATCGTCGGGCGAGCTTTGCCTGATGTCCGCGACGGTTTAAAACCTGTTCACCGTCGAATTTTATATGCGATGCACGAACTCGGTCTGACGCCAGACCGACCTTACCGTAAGTGCGCGCGGGTAGTTGGAGATGTTTTGGGAAAATATCACCCGCACGGCGACCAATCGGTTTACGACGCTCTGGTACGCATGGTTCAGGAGTTTTCGAGCCGCTATCCTTTACTGGCGGGTCACGGCAATTTCGGTTCGGTGGACAATGATCCGGCGGCTGCTATGCGCTATACGGAAACTAGGCTAGCACCGATCGCCCACGAAGCTATGCTAACCCAAGTCGGCGATGCAACTGTTGATTTTACTGCTAACTTTGACAGTTCGCAGCAGGAACCGACTGCGCTGCCTGCTCAGTTGCCGTTTTTGTTACTCAACGGCTGTACGGGCATTGCTGTGGGGATGGCAACTAATATCCCCCCGCACAATTTGGGGGAGGTGGTAGACGGTTTAATTGCTTTGATTGAAAACCCGGAACTATCGGACGAGAAGTTGATAGAACTGATTCCGGGCCCGGATTTTCCAACAGGAGGGGAAATCGTCGCTACAGAGGGCATTGTTGACGCCTACACTAAGGGTCGAGGCAGCATTGCGGTCAGGGGTGTGGCTGGGGTGGAAGAAGTGCCTGGTAATCGCAAAGTGCGTACTAAAACGGCGATCGTGGTGACGGAGTTTCCGTTTCAGGTAAATAAGGCGGCTTGGATTGAAAAGGTGGCGGAGTTGGTCAATGCTGGTCGCCTCGACGGTATTTCTGATTTGCGTGACGAGAGCGATCGCGAAGGCATTCGAGTGGTGATTGAACTCAAGCGGGAATTTACCCCAGAAGCGGTTCTGGCTCGTCTTTATCAACAAACTGACCTACAAACAAATTTTGGGGCGATTTTGCTGGCAATTGTCAACGGTCAACCGCGACAGTTGACGCTGAGACAATTGTTGCAGGAATTTCTGGATTTCCGGGAAGTGACTCTTACCCGCCGCTACAATTACGAGTTGCAAGCTGCAGAACGCCGCTGTCATATTGTCCAAGGCTTAATGTTGGCTTTGACAAATCTCGATACAGCGATCGACATTCTCAGAAATTCTCCTGACGGCTCTACTGCTAAGCAAACTTTCCAAGTTCGCCTCAATTTGAGCGAAAGTCAAGCTGATGCGATTTTGGCGATGCCTATGCGTAGGCTGACTGGTTTGGAAAGGCAAAATTTGCAGTCTGAGTTTGATGAGTTGATGGCTAATATTCAAGAATTGCAGCGGTTGTTGAGCGACAGACGCGAACTTTTGAAGGCTTTAAAGAAGGAATTGCGATCGCTCAAACGCAAGTACGCTGACCCCCGCCGCACTAAATTCGCCAATGGAACTGCACGCGCAGCAAACGCCGAATCACAATTTTCTGGTAAGAAAAATTCTGGGGTGAAGCAGTTGTCGCCGGCAACGATTCAGCCGAACTTATTGCCCGTTCTAGAGCCAGAGGAAACTATAGTTGAATTTTCCCACAAGCAGTACGTGCGACGCTTGCCGACTGGGGAAAAGCCACGCTCGAAAAGTCGCGAAAAATCGGTTTCAGCTTTAGAAAAAAATGAAGATTTTATTGTGACGGCAAATCTGACGAAAACCGATCGCACTTTGGTCGTCTTAACTCCTAACGGCAAAGCTTACCCGCTGAAAGTGGCCGATATTCCTAGTAGTAGCGCCAAAGACCGGGGAACGCCGATCGTCAGTTTGTTGTCGCCGAGTGCTACTAAAGACAGTGCCGATCGCGCTTTGTCGGAAATCACAGTTGCACACTTTATTTTGCCGGAAAATTCGGAGGCGGCGGATTTAGTAACTCTGACTCAGCAAGGCAAAATTAAGCGCTTGGCGATGCAGGAATTTGCTGATTTGACTAATCGCGGCGTTACTGTTGTTAAACTCAAGGAGGACGATCGGCTGCGCTGTGCGAGTCTGGCTAAAGTCGGGGAGCAAGTGGCGATCGCAACTTCAGGAGGCCGAGTCCTCCGGTTTGAGATTGATGACGAACAACTGCCGCCAATGGGCCGCGCGGCCCAGGGATCTCAAGTAACCAGGTTGCGGAAGCAGGAACAGTTGGTGGGTTGCATCACTCTCTACCCGGACGACAGTCTGGTGCTATTTTCCGAGTTGGGTTGGGCAAAACGAATGCCTGCAGGTTCTGTCAGACTTACTAACCGGGGCGAAATTGGCACTCAAGCTTTTCGTTTCTCAGAGCCTAAAGATGCTTTAGTTGGCTTGCTGCAGGCTGTTCCGGGTACGGATGTCAAACTTTTTACTAATTCTGGCCGCGTGCTGCGATCGACTATGGATGCTATAGCTTTTTGGGGTAAAGATGCTGCGGGCGATCGAGTTTTTGACCTGAATCCAGGTGAAAAAATTATCAAAGTTATCAGCAGTCAATAGTCATTGGGCATTGGGCATTGGGCATTGGGAATTAATCTGATTTCTGACCTCTGACTTCTGAATTCAACATCCATCCGTTAAATCATTTAAATCCCGTATACTGCTCGTTGCCGAACTTTCTCCTTCCTTGAATACCCCAATTACCAATGCCCCATGCCCCATACCCCATACCCCATCTAAAACCTAAAATTGTTTAATGGCGCAAGTTGTATTAGAAAATATCTACAAAAGTTTTCCGCTCCGCCAAGGAGAACAGGAAAAAGAAGCAAACACCGTCGCAGAAACTGTCTCGCCTCTAGCCGATCGCTCTTCGTCTAACAGCGTTTTGCGGCGCATTAACCTGACGGTCGAAGACGGGGAATTCATGGTGCTGGTGGGGCCTTCTGGCTGCGGAAAAAGCACTTTGCTGCGCTCGATCGCCGGCTTGGAAGTTTTGACGGCCGGCAATATTTGGGTTGGCGATCGGCTCCTTAACGATTTGCCTCCTAAAGACCGAGATATCGCTATGGTATTTCAAAATTATGCTCTCTATCCTCACTTAACAGTTTACGATAATCTCGCCTTTGGATTGCGCCGCTCGGAAAGGGAGAAAGAAGAAGGAAGGAAGAAAGAAGAAGGAAGAAGGAAGAAGGAAGAGGAAAGACGGAAGACGGAAGACGGAATACGAAAGATGGAAGAAGAGCTAATGCCGAAGGCAGAAGGAGGAGGAGAAGGCAGAAACCAGAATGCAGAAGGAATCAGCAAAAAAGTAGAAGAGGTTATTAATTATTTAGCTTCCAATTCTTTTAAAAATCATCTAATTTATCCTTTGTTTGAGGACTTTTTAGGAGGAGCCACTCGCAAGTTGCCTCCGGGTTTGCGCTATTTGTCGGAACGGGAAAAGGCTGTAGGAAAACGAGTGCGAGAGGTAGCTGAATTATTGCAAATAGAATCTCTTTTAAATCGCTTGCCGAAACAACTTTCGGGAGGGCAAAAGCAGCGGGTAGCTTTGGGTAGGGCGATGGCTCGAAATCCTGAAGTTTTTTTGATGGACGAACCGTTATCGAATCTTGATGCAAAATTGAGGGCGGAAACTAGATCGCAAATTGTGCAGTTGCAGCGACAGTTGGGAACTACAACTATTTATGTAACTCACGACCAAACTGAGGCGATGACTATGGGCGATCGGATTGCTATTATGAATAGAGGCCAGCTTCAGCAAGTAGCTCGACCTCTAGAGCTTTATAACAAGCCGACTAATCTGTTTGTTGCTGAGTTTATTGGTTCTCCGCCGATGAATTTTTTGTCTGTGGAATTTAGTGCCCCGTTGTTGATTTCTCACCCGCAATTTCGCTTTACTTTACCCGATATTTGGGCAAAAAGTCTACAACAATATGACGGGCGAGGGCTAATTTTGGGCATTCGGCCGGAACATCTGAGCATTAACCCTCCGGCTACGAAAAATCTTTCGGTACAAGTGGAAATTGTAGAGGCTTTGGGACACGAAACTTATTTGGGGGTTTGTTTGACGGATGCTCCGGCGGTGCGGATGCAAGTGCGGGTTCCTCCTGAGCGATCGATCCGAGTTGGCGAGGAGCTTTGGTTGGCCATCGCCCATGACAAGATTCACTTGTTCGACCCCGATACCGAGTTGGCTATTTTTCCTCGTTAGGCATTATCAAGGTCGATCGACCGTTGTGACCTATCTCCATATTCACAAAGTTGCATTTTTGTCAAAAAATGTTATATTTATTTACATAAGCCTTACAAAAGTTAACGAAAGGAGTTCGCACTATGCAAGAACAAAAACGCAACGCTTGGAATTGGGGCTTCAGCGAAGGAGCCGAAAATTGGAACGGTCGTTTGGCAATGATTGGTTTCTCTGCCGCTGTCATCATCGAATTGGTTTCCGGTCAAGGCCTGCTTCACTTTTGGGGCGTGATGTAATTTTCTAGTTAAGACTTTTGTGACACTGCAAAGCTTGGGAGTTCCGTCACGGACTCCCTAAATTTTGGCAGCGGGATGTGGGCGGCAAATAGCCACTTGCTCCGGGCAGTTAGCTGCCCAAAAATTAACAGCTATATCTAAAACCGGGGCGGGGGGTATCCCCCCCCAAAAAAAAGAGTGCGGATCACTCTTTTGGGTGATGCTAGCAAATTACTCTAGCGGATATATTCTTTTAAGATGCTGTTGCGGTTGGGATGGCGCAACTTTCGCAGGGCTTTAGCCTCGATTTGGCGAATCCGCTCGCGAGTGACGTTAAAGATTTGACCAATTTCCTCCAAGGTCTTCATCCGTCCGTCATCTAAGCCGTAACGCAGTCGCAGTACATCCCGTTCTCGGGGGCTGAGAGTATCCAAAACGCTTTCCAAGTCTTCCCTGAGCAAGTTTTTCGAGACTTGATCTTCTGGTGTTTCCCCGTCTGATTCAATAAAATCTCCTAGACGTGAGTCTTCCTCTTTGCCGATCGGAGTTTCTAGAGAGATGGGCAACTGTGCGGACTTAGCAATGAACCGCAACTTCTCGATCGTCATCTCCATGCGGGTAGCAATTTCTTCTTCCGTAGGCTTGCGACCCATTTCCTGAGACAGAAGTTTGGTAGTTTTCTTGATCCGCGAAATGGTTTCGTAAAGGTGAACCGGCAGGCGGATAGTGCGCGATTGATCGGCAATTGCCCGGGTAATGGCTTGACGTATCCACCAAGTTGCGTAGGTAGAAAACTTGTAGCCTTTTTCGTGATCGAATTTTTCAGCGGCCCGGATCAGACCTAAAGAGCCTTCCTGAATCAAATCTTGGAAAGACAAACCGCGATTCATGTATTTTTTGGCGATCGACACCACCAAACGCAGGTTAGATTGCACCATTTTTTCCTTTGCCCGACGGCCGACGTGGAGTCGGTGACGGAATGCAGGAAGTGCCATATCTACAGCATTCGCCCATTCGCTGTCTTTGGGTTCGCGGTTATACTCTTCGAGCAGTTGTTCTCGAACTCGCTCTAATTCCAGCAAATCTGCAATCTTGCGCGCTAGTTCAATCTCTTCGTCAGCTCGCAGCAGTCGAATCCGACCAATTTCTTGCAGGTAAAGACGAATAGAGTCTTCAGTATAATGCTTTTTCTTTGCCTGTGCCCGACGGCGGGCTTTGGCGCCTTTGCCAGATTTAGGATCTTCCTCAGATTGAGAGTCTAAGAATTCTTCTCGATCGTCTTCTTCGTCGATAAAAAGTTCTAACTCGCTCTCAGGTAGAACGCTTTCGGCGCTCCGAAGCAACTCGATTGTTTCCATTTCCGATGTAATTGTGGTTTCGAGTACGGTGTTAGCCTGGATCATGCCGTCTTCCTCATGCTCCTGAATTAAAGAATAAATAACAGTGGAATAGTGTCGTCTGTTTGTAGTTTAGACAAGTTAGCCAGTATTGACATTCCCGCAGGAAAAAATAGTGGGATTTTCGGTCTGCTAGCTGAATCTGTTACCGAAATTGCACCATTTTTATGAGTCAAAGTTCGAGTTCGGGTTTGAAGCAGGCAGCGCATTCAATTGATCGCAGATTTTAACATCGCGACCTTAAATTGAGCTAGCGGCTTTTTCTTTCGGAGCGAGTTACCACATCATCTGCAATACCTTGCCCCCAGAAGCAAACCATGAAGTGCGATCGATCGCACTTCCAAAAATACTGGCTTTTTCACCCGGTACTTCGAGTTTTTACCCGTACAAGTTTTCCGGCACGGCACCCTCTAACTTTTGTATTCGAGGTGTCGAACTTTTGATTCGCCTTGCTTTCACTCTGGTTGTCAGACATGGGAGTTGCACAGCAAATTTTAGCCACCTTGGATATCGGTCTGCTGCCTCAAATGCAACAGCAGAGGGTTAAAGCACCAAACGGGGAGAATCGGATCTTGCAAAGACCTTCCCGATTGTAGCCTTTCTCACAAAAAATGGAAGTTGTTTTCCATTGTTTGTCAAGAACTAGGAAAACTCTGTCAGCTTAGCTTGACAATACTAACTCATGTCCGGCTCTGCTAAATCCTGAGAACGGCACGCAAAAACTTTGGCACGATCAAACGGCGCTGTTTTCTGCGTATATCTGGGTGAACGGCTGCGGCGTAGTTGGCCAGACAGTTAGCAGACAATTTTTGAGTTGCCCAAATTGGAACCAATACAATCCGTGTAGATACACCCATCATTACCCTGTTTCCCTGAATTGAATCATACGCAATCTGCGATTGAATAAAGCTCGTAGCTTTAGTTTTAAGCCGGCCACTCTGGATTAGAGACCGACTCTGACCCCCCATGAAGCGTTGCGGGTTGAGTAGTGCAACAGGGGCTTTCATTGTTAAGTTAGCTCAAATCTCAGAAATTGGGTTTAATTTTGACGTTAAATCACATTAAGTTCTTAACGTCACATTCTTATTTAAGCAGTTCGACACGAGTTTGTCGCGTCAGTGGCAAAAACCACTAGGATAAATTCTACTGAGAGTTAACCCGCCGCGCAACTCTCGGCTGCGGACTTCTCTAAAATTTTTTGGCTTTCGGTTCGCACTTACGCGATCGCACACTCTCACAAACCATACAATTCGACATCTCCCGGAAGTATAACTTCACGATTCCTTTAAATATATCGTGACAGTGTTAAGATTCCATAAACCCCTTTAATTAAATTTAGATAGCATTCCCGAATTATCTTGATAATTTCAAGCAGACGCAAAAAAATCTCCAGCGGACGTTGATGCAACTGCCTGCAGAAGATAACTCTGCAAGGGAAGGAAAATTTACCCAGTTAGCGATGTGCTTGCTATTGTTGGAGAAGGCATAAGCTGCAGGATGCGCTTAAAGATGTGGAGGGGTACGACGCTGGTGCGAGCGCTAAAACTTTTGTTACATTTATTTACGGCGTGTCCTCCGAAAGCGCGGATCTAGGTTTGCTCTCTAAATCATTCATCACGCTCCTAGCTCAGCAATGACAAGAGCGAAAATTGTCTATAAAGATGATTATACCTGCTTACTATGGATGATTTCTAATAAACCTTGATAAAAGACTTGAAAGCTTTTAGAGCGATTTAATTCAGGATTCATATATTGAGAAATTTCGCTAGAGGCTTTATATTTTTCTAGTCCTCCCGGATGATATCCAGCTTTTTTCAGGACTCTTTCCAAAGCCTCCCATGTACCCCCTTTAATAGCATCGGGGTCGCGATACCCTTTTTGTTTAGCTAAATGGGGAGAGACTTTAGGATAAGCTTGGCAAATTGCTTCAACATCGCCGAAAAACCACGCTTCTAATTCTTCAACTACAATTCGATTTAAGACTTGAAATGATTTATTTTTTTGGCAGGAAGATTTAGTAATTAATCCGGCTGATATTGCCATCTCTTCTAGTTGCTTTTTTAAGTTAAGACAATCTTCTCGATCTTCATCTATTAAAAGAACAATCTTCCAATCTGGATGAAGCGATGGTTGATAACCTTTCAAAGGATTAGGCACTTTCTTTAAAAAATCTGGTTTTCCTTCATAACCATGAATGTTAAAGGTAACATTTGATGGCAATATTTTCGGCAAAATCTGGGTCAAAGCTAATTCTAGGGATGGTTCTTCCACAAAAAAAACAAGATGCAAAGTGCTCACCTTCTCTTTATTTTAAGTTTAAAATATGTGCGGTACACCCGCATTTTTAAGCGGATTTCCCACATCAAAGAAATCTTCCATCCATAGCGAACCCAGTAATGCACCGTGTTCCATAAATTGTTTGACTCTCTGCATATCTGCGGTTCTTTTTGCTTGAGTAAAACCTTTTTCATCTCGATATAATACCCATAATTCCTCTGGCTTCAAACTATCCACAAAAAAAGGAGAATGGGTTGTCACCATTAATTGAGTATTAGCAGAAGCAGCACGACATTCTTCTGCTATATGGGGCAACAAGCGCGGATGTAGATGATTTTCTGGTTCTTCTATTCCTACTAATTGGGGGGGGACTAGGATCGTATAAGACTGTTAGATAAGCTAATAGTTTTAACGTACCATCCGAGGCAAATTTTGCCAGAATTGGATGAGAAAAAGGAGCATCTTTAATTTCCAACAAAAGTCTGCCATCCTGCATGATTGAGGCTTCGACTTTTTCGAGGCGTGGAATACGAGCAGAAAGGGTTTTTAGTATTTCTTCTAACCGTTGGGGATGTTGTTCTTTTAGGTATTGGATAACATTAGGTAAATTGTCACCAGTGGGGGACAATCTTTCCTGTGCACCTGCTTCGGGAAGGCTGCGGGTATTATCTGCGGTTAAATAGGATAAATACCAACCTGTAATAAAACGTCTTAAAGCACTGACGCGGGGATGTTTGGCAAATTGTCCTAATGTATTTACTGCTAATAATTCAGATGATGCTAGTTGTTCGGTGATCCTTTCATCTTCTTCATCAGGAGTTGCGCCACTAATGACTTGTCCTTCGCCTTTTTTGAAATCTAAAAAGCGAAAAGGTTTACCTTGACCTGCTCGTCTCCACTGTAACCATTCTTCAGCGATAAAAGGACGATTATTTTCTTCATCTATGGCGAGATGATAGGTGATTAACGGTGATTTTGATGTCTCTCGATATTTTAATTCAATGATGATACAGCCTGTACTATCTCTGGTGCGTAATTCTCGAAATCTGCCTCGTCTATCCCATGCTTTTCTGAGGCTTTCGGTGAAACATTCGGACAGGAAAGCGAAAACATCAAAAATAGTTGATTTTCCGCTGCCATTTGGTCCTAAGAAGACGGTTAATGGAGTAATTTTTTTAAGTTCTAGATTATGTAAAGCTCGGTAATTTTGGACTTTGAGATATTCTATGCGTGGAACATTTTTCATAATTTCACCTCCTTAACTATACTTGGTGTTTCTTGGATAAGTAGGTCGTTTTCATTAAACCTAAAACGCTTTTTCGTTAGATTCCCGACTTCTCAAAGAAGTCCGGAATCGGGGTGTTTGGTTTTTTGAGATTGTGCTACAGAAAAATTACTGCTGATTCCGCAGGCGAGGGTTAACAAACTCGTTTAATCCTTCCCCCACCAAAGATAGTCCCACTACCATTAAAGTCATTGCCAAACCGGGAAACAAAGCTGTCCACCAAATGCCAGTAGGTAGCGCATCTAAAGCTAAACGCAAGTCGTGTCCCCATTCGGGAGTTGCTTCGGGAAGTCCTAATCCGAGAAATCCCAAACCTCCTAATGTTAAAATTGCATCGGCAGCGTTGAGCGCAAACAGCACAGGTACGCTCTGAATCACATTCAGAAACAGGTAGCGCGAAAGCACTGTCCAAGTGTCAGCACCCATTGCTCGCGCGGCTTCGACAAATAATTCGGTTTTGACGCTGACGGTGTGATTCCTGACGACGCGGTAGTATTGAGGGATGTAGGAAATGCTCAGGGCGATCGCAGCATTCAAAACTCCTTTTCCCACTACAAACGCTAGCGTCAAAGAAAGCAGCAGCCCCGGCAAAGTATAAATTGTATCCATTAAAAATAACAACACTCGATCGAGCTTACCGCCCAAATAACCACTAACGAGTCCCAGCGGCACACCGATAAATAAACTCAAAGCTGTGGCTAAAAGCACCACTTGCCAAGCAGCGCGAGAAGCAAAAAGCGTCCGAGAAAAAACATCGTAGCCACTGCGGCTAGTACCAAACCAATAATTCGCCGACGGCGGTTCGTGGATGGGGTTACTCAAAGCCTCGGTAGGATTTTGCAGCCATCCCCAAGCTTGCATAGCTGGAGACAAAGTGGCTACCAATACAAAGACGGCAGTTATTGTCAAACCTGCCCACATCATTTTCATTGACAGGCTTGACGGTGAGGCACTCTTGAGAAATCGCGGCAGTCGGAGGCGGCTTTGAGCCATAATGACGATCGACCTATATAAGACTTTTAGATTTTAGTAGCACTCAGACGAAAAAACCCAGAACAGTCAAAAATCCTCTTTCTCATTCGCCAAACACTCGCGAGAAACCGGGTTTTTTCGCGAGTGTTTGGCTAAAAAAAAAACCGGTTTCTCCCCTGCACGGACTGGCGCGGAGGGGAGAAACCTGGTTTTTGGCAGGCTGGACGCAAGTTGAGTTTAGGTTGACTCTCTTTTGGGGAATCTCAAATCTAAAATCGATCTAATTCCTACAAATTACTGGCAATTAACTCGCGGTACTGGCTTTTCGGTTTAACTCCCTTGAGCTCAGTCACCAAAGCTTTGTCTTTGAAATACTGAATCGTCGGCGTACCCATCACGCCAGCATTTTCAGCAATTTCTGGATCTTCTTCGATGTCAATTTCCACATAATGGATTTTGCCCTCGAACTCATCTACTACTTTGCTCAAAATCGGCTTGAGGCTGTGGCAAGGGCCGCAACTCGGAGAGGCATATTTGACCACAATCAGTCGATCGCTATCGTGGAACAACTTCCGCAAAGCATAACCTCCTTCGTGGCGCGTGTCTGTGATATCAAAGTTCGCGCTGGTTTTGCGTACTTTTTGAGCTTCCGGCGCTGCTGTGGGTTGCTCGGATTCCTCAGTTTGATGGAATTCCTGCATTAAACCGTTGACTGACAGCCAACGTTCTGCCAGCATCGCCCCCATGCAGCCGCTACCGGCGGCGGTGATTGCTTGGCGAAACTCGTGGTCTTGCACGTCGCCGACGGCGTAAACTCCCTCGACGCTGGTTTCTACCGAACCGTGTTTGGTGGTGATATAACCTATTTCGTCGAGTTCTAGCTGACCTTGGAACAGTTGAGTGTTGGGAGTGTGACCGATCGCGTAAAACAATCCTTTCACCAGCAAATCGCTCTCAGCGCCTGTCTCGATATTTCTAATTCTCACCCCGTCCATTTTGGCGCCCCCTTCGCCCAAAATATCCAGTGCTTCGGTGTTCCAGTGCACGGTAATTTTGGGATTGCTCAGCACTCGGTCTTGCATGGCTTTGCTGGCGCGCATTTGATCGCGCCGCACCAGCATATGTACGTGAGAGCCGTATTTTGTCAAATAAATAGATTCTTCCGCTGCGGTGTCGCCTGCGCCGATTACAGCTAAATCTACTCCTTTAAAAATTGGGGTAGCGCCGTCGCAAATGGCACAGGCAGAAATGCCGTGACTCCAAAATACGTGTTCGCTAGGCAATCCCAGCCTTTTCGCCGTCGCGCCTGTAGCGATTACTATCGTGTGGGTTTTGATTTCTCTGTCTTCCGAGCGCACTGTAAACGGCCGCTTGGTCAAATCCACCGAAATTACATCTTCTGTGTATAATTCGGCACCCCAGCGCACTGCTTGAGCTTTCATCCGATCCATAAGCTGCGGCCCGGTGATGCCTTCGGGAAAGCCGGGGAAGTTTTCGACTTCTGTGGTGGTCATCAGTTGACCGCCGGGGACGCCTCCCGCTTGGTAGCCTTCAAACACTACGGGTTTCAGGTTTGCTCGACCTGCGTAGATGGCTGCTGTGTAGCCTGCTGGGCCTGAGCCGATAATTACTAGGTTTTCTACGGTTTCGTTGGTCATAGGTATTTACTTAAACTCATAACGACTTCGTTTTATTAATTTTAGCAGAGTGCGATCGAGTTTGGTTTGATGCCATTGTGCGATCGAGCATCTGTATCTATTGTTGAGGGTCGATCGGTCTTCGGGCCAATTCCAGCTACTTTAATAAGCAAAAACAATCTAAAAGTCGATTTAGTTTTAAATGTTCGATCTATTTTAACCCCTCAATTATTAAAAAAATCTAAAGACGACCGAAATTATTGACTTCATTCTCAATTATTTTACCTATTTACTTGCTTTGAGGCTTGTGGTACGATTTTCACAATCCAGGGGCATTATGACTAATTTCACTTTTTGACGCTGAAACCTACTTAATTCATAAAATTAGCAAACTCTTCAAATGTAATAAGTACAATTATTTATGCAAAATCAGCATTTTATGGTTTAAGAATTGTAACGGAGATTTTGCCAAATTTGACAAAATACAGTGTTTGTGGTATGTAAGGTGCGATTGGGGGAAAATTAGAAGGAAATTTTTAACCGCTTCGGAAGCACAGGCGGGACGCCCGTGCCACAATTAACATAGAATTTTGTACTTGTGTCTGATGGATAAAACCAAGATATTGTTTGTGTGCAGTCAGAATAAGTGGAGAAGTTTGACTGCCGAGAAGATATGCGAGAAAGTTAGCGGCTACAGCGTGCGATCGGCGGGAACGGAAAAAGGTGCAAGAATCAGAGTAACTGAGGGTTTGCTGGGCTGGGCAGATTGGATATTTGTGATGGAGAAGAAGCATGGCGATCGACTTCGCAGCAAATTTCCCGAAAGTATCGAGGGCAAGAAAGTTATTTGCCTGCAAATCCCGGACAATTACGAATATATGGAACCGGAGTTAGTCGAGCTTTTGCAGGCAAAACTCAGCCCCTATATGGAAATGCCAGATAACGAGATAAATTTTATGCAGCGAGTTTTGGAACCGGAAGTGATGGATTCCTTGGAAGAGGCGATCGAATACGATTCGATGGATTTTGCTGAGGTTAATGCTGCTTTTGCTCACAGTGCTGCGGCGTTGGGGCCGGTTTTTGGAAACGTTTTGGATGCGGGCACGGGTACGGCGAGAATTCCGATCGCAATTTCTCAACTCCGGCCAGCATGGAAATTGACTTGCATTGATTTGTCGGCAAATATGCTGAAAGTGGGGGCCCAAAATGTGGAAAAGGCGGGCGTGCGATCGCAAATTAGTCTCGAATTAATCGATGCTAAAGCCATGCCGTATCCAGACAGTTATTTTGACATGGTGATTTCCAACAGCATTATCCACCATTTGCCCGATCCGCTGCCGTTTTTGCGCGAAGTCAAGCGAGTCTTAAAACCGAACGCAGCAATATTTCTGCGCGATTTACTCCGGCCTATGGATGAGGAAATGAGGAGTCATTTAGTGGAGATGTATGCGGGAGATTGCAACTCGCATCAGAAACAATTGTTCAGCGATTCGCTGCAAGCGGCTTTTACGCTGGATGAAGTTGAGATGATGGTGGAAACTGTCGGATTGGAAGGATTGAGGATTTATGAATCTTCAGACAGGCACTGGACGGCAGAACGTGTTTGGAGGTAGAGTTTGGATGGGGCGATCGAACGCAATTTTTCCTACTTAGTCTGTCCGGGATGCACTCGCCACCAAAGCAACCGGGTTAATAGAGCAAAAACCTACGCTTTTAGGCTCTTTCGGCGGCAAGAAACTCAGTTTCTGACACTCTGTGCGTCCAGGACTATTAATCTAACTTTATAAGCTTTACTGCATTTGAATTGTATATTTTAATTCCCTATCAAAACAAGCGAGAATCCTCTCCCCCTCTCGCTTAGCTAAAGCTTAGTATCGAGGATTGTTCGATCGCGACCTCGGTCTTTAGCTTGATAAAGCGCGCGGTCTGCCGCTGCAAGCAGATTTTCCTGAGAAGTTTCGGGCTGAGGAAACGTGCTCGCTACCCCCAAACTCAGCGTCACGAAAGAACACACCGCTGAATTAAGGTGTTCGATTTCTAGTTCTTTTACCCAAACTCGAATTTGCTCTGCAATCCAAACAGCTATTTCCGACGAAGTGCGGGGTAAAATTACCGCAAATTCTTCACCTCCGTAACGAGCTACCAGAGTCTCCCCCGAAACTGCGCCTGCTGAGTAATTTACCGCTGCCAAAATAGCTTGGGCTACCTGCTGCAAGCAAGCATCTCCCGCCTGATGTCCGTAAGTATCGTTGTATGTCTTAAAAAAGTCAACATCGCATAAAATCAAAGATAGTTCGGCTGCTGCTTCTCCCAATTCTTGCCATTTTTTATCTAAGTATTCGTTAAAACAGTGGCGGTTTGCAATCTGAGTTAAGCCATCTAAGTGGGCAAGGCGGTACAATTCGGAATTAGCTGCTTTTAATTGAGAATTAGCTGCTTCTAGCTCGGATTGCGTGAGCGATAAATTGTAATAAAGTTCACTCATAGACCAAGTAGCTTCTTGGTGAATTTGGGATAAAGCTACCCAGAGTTGATGCACGTCTAAAAGTCGGTAAACTTGAGGTTCTAACTGCACAACAATCGGCTCGTAAAGCAGTTCCGGCGGTCGCTGCACGGAGCGCTGAGCTGCCATGACAATTAAGGCTACTCCTGGTAAAATCAAAATATCGGTTTGAGCTATTTGATACAAGGCTATAATCGGTCGGCAAGCAAATATATCTACTCCGTAAGGGCGGCTCATGCGTTCCATAAATCGCCGACGCGATATCATCCCTAAAAATTTCCCATTTACGGTCAAGATAACTCCCGGAAGCAGCGGGTGAGATTGAAACAACCGAGCTACTTCTTTGGCGAGATATGAGGACTCCACCTGAAAATTGAATAGAGCCAGATCCTTAAGAGTAGACTCTAAAGATAAATTTTGGGGTGAGTTTTCTGCCGAGTTAGACGGCTCAATAAATTCAACAGACACAGCGCAGATCCGAATAAACAATAAACCAGCAACAAAGCTAGTGTCAGCTATTAAATTATATAATTATTTATTTGTTACCATTGCTTGTATTATTTACGACACTATTTTTTCATAAGGGAAGAAGCTGCACCGTTAGTTTTTGCCGTAGCTGCATTGCATTGATTCCTCCTCACTAAATTACAGATTTATTGAATTATTCTCGATTTTTTACGATGGGCTTTTTAGGGCGTAAAACAACGATTTTGGCGCCATTCCTCAACTCATTGACAGTGCACACAAACTCAAAAAACCTGGTTGTTAAACCTGGGTCGAGGCTGTAACGAGGTTTTGCGTAAAAAAAAGGTGGTTTCTGCCCCTGTTCTCAACTCACAACTTAAAACTCAATCTTCCCTCACCACCCCCACGTTCCTGACCCTCCCTTAAACGGGCCGACAATATCTTTGGTAATCCAGCCGCCGTAAAAATCCCCTGGTTGAGATTGCACTAATTCCCCGTCCACATAACAGGCATCCATCTTGCTCGGATAAAAAGCCACATAATCTTTAATAGCTGCAAAAACTTGATTAGGATTGGGATAAAACCAAGCAGCATTTACTACTTCTTTCGACTCTACCGTCACAGTGTAATAACCAGCCTGTCCCTTCCACTCGCACCAAGAACCCTGTAAAGTTTTGTGCAAATATTCCATTTTGATGTCATCGGGGCAGATATAGTAGACAGGAGGGTGACTGGTCTCCAATACCCGCTGAGGACGGCGCGTGTCGGCAAGTGTCACTCCATTAAAAATTATCTGTACGTGTTTGGTCAATTCCTCAAGGCGAGGGGGACGCGGGTAATCCCAAACAGACTCTTGACCGGGGCCAGGCTGTATTCGATCGGAATTCATTTGCACAATCTTCCCTGAAAAAAAACAATTAGCGACTTAGCATTACAATTTAATGTACCCTTAATCGAGTCGCTGCTTCAGATCAAACCAGCTTTTCCCAACTCTTCGTAATATGAGTATTCGCGGTATAGACGTTTCCGACTACCAGCCCAATGTCAATTGGCAAGCAGTTGCCCGGGATGGTATTACCTTCAGTTTTGTCAAATCGACCGAGGGTGCAACGTTCGTTGCCCAAACTTTCGCCCGCAATTGGGCGGCCATGAAAGCGGCGGGGATTCAACGCGGTGCTTACCACTTTTTTCGACCGACAAGCAGCGTTCAAGGACAAATAGATTTGTTCCTGAAAACTGTCAAACTCGAAGCGGGAGATTTGCCGGCAGTCTTGGATTTGGAAACTACAGGCGGTTTGAGTGCGGGTGAATTGTGCGATCGAGCCGCAATTTGGTTAGAAGCAGTCGAAAAAGCCACGTTGATGCGGCCAATTATCTACACTTACCCCGGTTTCTGGGACAACTTGGGAACCACACGGTTTGCCGATTACCCACTGTGGATTGCTCACTATACCACTGCTGAGGAACCTTGGGTTCCCGGTGGCTGGAAAACTTGGACTTTTTGGCAATACAGCGACACAGGCACCGTGTCAGGCGTATCGGGCAATGTAGACACCAATATTTTTGAAAGCGTCCGAGAAGGCGCCGTAAGTTATAAAGTTGCAGACATCCAGAAGGAATTAAGAATTAAAGGTTTTTATCAAGGCGCGATGGACGGTAAATTTGGAGCCACCACCACAGCCGCGCTCATCTCGTTTCAGAAATCTCAAGGTCTCAATCCCGACGGCATTGCAAGCCTCAAAACCTGGGCGGCTTTGATGCGAAAATCTCCCAAAGTAGTTGTCCCCCCTCCAGCGCCCACTCCCACTCCCATATCAGGCGTGCGGCTGACTCAGGTATTCTCGTCTTATCAAGCTAGCGCTAGCCAAGATACTGCCTTAATTTGGCTGCAAAGTCAAGTTTCTACCTCTATTTTAGGGGAATTTGCTCAAAAATGGCGGGCCACTGCCGTACCTCCAGACACTAATTTGCGATTGATAGATGTTGGCAAATTTTATCGCGGTTTAGCACAACAAGACCAAGCTTTAGATTGGTTGCAAAAACAAATTTCTCCGGCTATTCTTACCGAGTTTGCACAAAAGTGGCGCTCTCAATCTACAGTCACTACTTCTCCGATTCGGTTGATAGATGCGTGCAAATTTTATCGGGCCGCCCCCCAACAAAACCAGGCTTTAGATTGGCTGCAAGGGCGAATTTCGCCTGCAATTCTATCAGAGTTTTTTCGCAAGTGGCAGAATGCGAATCGATTATAGATGTTAGATGTTAGATGTTAGATTGACTCTACAGATGAATCTTGCGATTTTAGATTTTAGATGGGAAATCTACTCTAAAGATGAGTCTGGGGGTGATCGATTTGATTTGAGATGTGAGCTTTTTGATTGGAGATTGACTCCACAGATGAATCTGGGGTTGAAAGGCTTATATAATGGGAAAGCTGGCAAATCTTGGTATTTAAGATTTGAGATTGACTCCGCATCAAAATTCGTCAAATCCTCTCCCTCTGTGCCCGCATCCCCATCAGACTCTCGAATATTACAGAAACTCTCTCGCTTAGCTACAACTTACTGCCATCTTTGACGCCAAGAGAATTATCTGATAAAGTTATAGCGACTATCAAGGTTTTTTAATCTTATTGGGAAAAATCCAGGGCCGTGCCGAGTTTGTAAGCTGCGCGGAAAATAACGCCTGCACTCCCGTTACCCGCGATCGAACATTTAAAACTAAGCGGGCAGCCTGTAACAATTATATCTATGGAAATCTCCTTTAACATCACCCTGTTGATGGTCATGACCGTCATCTGTGGCATCAGCGCTCAAGTTCTGGCCGCTTATCTGAAAGTTCCGGCGATCGTCTTTTTGCTGTTGTTTGGCATTTTAGCAGGCCCAGACTGCTTGGGAGTGCTGCACCCGAATCTGCTGGGAAGCGGTTTGGAAGTTATGGTATCCCTTTGCGTAGCTTTAATTCTGTTTGAAGGCGGCTTGAATTTGGAATTGCGAGATTTGGGCAAACTTTCCGGCAGCATCCGCAATTTAGTTACCGTAGGCACTTTAATTACGCTAATAGGCGGCGGAATGGCCGCACACTGGTTGGGGGAATTTCCCTGGCCGATCGCATTTTTGTATGCTTCTCTAGTAGTCGTCACAGGCCCGACAGTAATCGGCCCTTTACTCAAACAAGTATCTGTTGACAAACAAGTCGCCTCGTTGCTCGAAGCAGAAGGCGTTTTAATCGATCCTGTCGGGGCAATTCTGGCAGTATTGGTGCTGAATATTATTTTGAATGGCAATGCTGATTTGCTGGTTTTGTTCCGAGATTTAATCGTGCGACTATTAGTTGGCGCAGTCATCGGGGTTGCGGGAGGTTGGCTGCTGGGATTCATTCTCAAGCGATCGCAATTTCTCTCAGAAGACCTCAAAAACTTAGTAGTGTTAGCAGGTTTGTGGGGGTTTTTCGGCTTAGCAGAAGAAATCCGCAGTGAATCGGGACTGATGGCAACTGTGGTATCCGGCATCGTCCTCAGAGCCGCTGCTGTCCCGGAAGAAAGGCTGCTGAGGAGGTTTAAAGGTCAACTCACAGTCCTGGCTATTTCCATGCTGTTCGTGCTGCTGGCGGCCGATTTATCCCTCGCTAGTGTGGTCGCCCTCGGTTGGGGAAGTTTGTTTACAGTTTTAGCTTTAATGTGGGTAGTGCGGCCGATCAATGTTTGGTTGTGTACTTGGAACAGCGGACTAAATTGGCGACAGAAATTATTTGTTTGTTGGGTAGCGCCGAGGGGAATTGTCTCAGCGTCGATCGCATCTTTATTTGCAATTTTGCTCACCCAGCGGGGAATCAACGGCGGCGACTCGATTAAAGCCTTAGTTTTCCTAACAATTATTATGACAGTTTTCGTCCAGGGACTAACGGCTGGACAGATGGCTCAACTTTTGGGCATCACCTCAAAATCGGCCACCGGTGCTGTCATTGTGGGGTCAAATCCTTTGAGCAGATTAATTGCTCGCTTGTTTCAAGAACGCGGAGAATCAGTGGCAATTATCGACACAAACCCCGAAGCTTGCGAACAAGCAGAACGAGAAGGTTTGCGGGTATTTTTGAGCAGTGCTCTCGACCACAGCGTTTTAGAAGAAGCCGGAATGGAATCGATGGGAACTTTTTTGGCAATGACTAACAACGGCGAGGTAAACTTAGTGTTAGCTCAGCGAGCGGCCGAAGAGTTTGCACCGCCGAGGGTTTTGGCAATATTCCCCAAAGATCCGCAAGCAAATACGCCTGCAAATCCGACTAAAATCAATCAAGCCTTTGTCTCCGATTTGTCGCTGAAGGATTGGAACGAATATTTGAGCGACGGCGAAGTGAAATTGGGAGAAACAGAGTTAAAAACAGAGGGATTGCAGTTTCAAATTGCTCACTTACAAGCTTTGGTTAAAGCCGGGGAGTTGGCGCCGTTGCTGCTGGAAAGGCAAGGATACTTGCAAGTAGTGTCGGCGACCCAGATTTGGCAAGCAGGCGATCGAATAATTTATTTGCTGTGCGATCGCAAACCGCAATTATTGAAAAGATTGTCTGGTTCGTCGCAGTCTCGCTTGACTTTGGAAAAGCATCAGGTAGTTGAGAAAGTGCCGATTCCTTCTCCGATTTTAGAGGAGGTTTTGGAGTCAGCAAAAATAGTTCCAGAGGATGAAATTTTGCAGCCGCCAGTTTCGCGATAGGAGCAGTATCCCCGATCGTACTCTGTAATCTGCTTGTCGCGATCGTCCTTACTCTGCCTCCCCAATTAAAGTAAATGCCGCCCAATCTCGTGGCCCAGGATGAGTTTTCATCGTGGCTAACATTGCTTGCCGCAATGCCTGCGCTTTGTCAGGATTATTTTGCAAGTTTTGATAAAACGACTGCATCAATTCCGATGTCGGCGCATCTGGAACCGCCCATAAAGAAACAATCACACTCGGCACTCCTGCCGAAATCAAAGCGCGCGACAAACCAATCACCCCATCCCCGGTAATTCTGCCTTCTCCAGTGTTGCAGGCACTCAAAACAACTAAATTTGCTTGCAGTTTCATGTCAAAAATCTCTTCTGCGGTCAATAAGCCGTCATCGCTACCAGAAGGAGCCATAGCGATCGCACTTCCCAATCCGCGCACATCATCGAGCAATCCATGCGTTGCCAGGTGAATAATCGATGCTTGGGGCATTTTTTGGACGATCGCAGCTTTTGTACCTTGAGCGCCCGTAATGGCTTGGGTGTTGAGCAGAGGGGCGATCGCTCTGGCTTCGGCTTCGGCCCCAGGTAGAGGAGACAATTGTTGTTTGGGTGCTCCAGGATAGGAAGACACACTAGGCATGGTGGGATTGCCCAATACTAGAGCGCTGCCGCTGTGGGATTGCTTCTGTGCTAGCTTCTGTCGTTGTTGTCGGGTTAAATCCAATACTTGAATCGAAGGGGCGGTGAGAATGGTGTGTTTTTCGATTAAGTAAGTGCCGCCTTCATCTTGCAGGGCGGGAAAAGGCACCTGGAACAGGGAGTCTTGGGGAATGAAAATGATGCGGGCATCGGGATCTTTGGGTAGCAGGCTGGCAATAGGATCGATCAGCAGTTGATGCAGCGTCGGTAAGTTGGGTTGGGGTTGGGTGGAGCCCAGACTGCTCCGACTGCGGACGGCGAGGAATTCTTGATTGCCAATAATTAGATCGGCTAGAGAGGCTTTGTGCTGCTGCCAGAGGGGTTTGAGGTCAACTTGGCGGAACGCGATCTCGCCCGTCGGTTGAATCACCCAGATGTAGAGTGCGGATTCATGTCCTACTTGTTTGCCCTGAATCTGGAAGTAGTCGTAGATGATGGAATACTGCACCAAGGTAGCGTTCTGCGCTTTGGCGATTTGTCGAATCTCGTCTTGGTTGGGAGCAGTGGCGATGACCGGATTGGCATCACCTGACGATAAGCGCTGTGTGAGTAGATCGACAAAGGCACGGGCACGTCCACGCTCAGCAATTTCTAACGCTTCATTTGGGTTATTCTGGGCCACCCGGACTTGTTGTAAAGTCCGATAGGTGCGATCTTGTCCTTCAAAGATGGAGACTTTATTCGCATCGTTGGGGCCGAGCATTTGACGCATCGATTCCCAAACTTGAATCGCATTCACGAGCATTTTTTCAGATTCTGTTGGGTTGCCAGCTTTCAAGAACGCCACTCCGAGGTTGTTGAGCGCCCCACCCTCCCCAAGCCGGTCTTTAATTTCCTGTGCGATCGCTAAATATTGCTGTGAATACTCGATCGCTTTGGCATAGTCGCTCAAAGAGTGGTAAGCAGCTCCCAAATTGCCCAGTGCTACAGATTCTACTTGGCGGTTTTTAATTTCGCGGGCGATGGCTAACTGTTGCTGCCCATATTCAATGGCTTTGCCATAGTTGCCCTGATAGCTGTAAGCGACTCCCAAATTGCCCAGTGCTACAGATTCTACTTGGCGGTTTTTAATTTCGCGGGCGATGGCTAACTGTTGCTGCCCATATTCAATGGCTTTGGCATAGTTGCCCAAATTGAGGTAAGCAACTCCCAAATTGCCGAGTGCATTACCTTCCCCAAGGCGGTCTTTAATTTCGCCTGCGATCGCTAAATATTGCTGTGTATACTCAATCGCTTTGGCCGAGTTGCCCAGATAGCTGTAAGCGATTCCCAAATTGCCCAGTGCCACACCTTCTACTTTGCGGTCTTTTATTTCCTGTGCGATCGCTAAACTCTGCTGCCCATAATCAATGGCTTTGGCATAGTTACCCAAATTGAGGTAAGCTATTCCCAAATTGCCGAGTGCTACACCTTCTACTTGGCGGTCTTTTATTTCCTGTGCGATCGTTCAATACTCCGGACAGTTTTTAAGCAGCCAAAGTACCATAAGACAAGACTGAAGAAAGATTAGGATGGTTTAAAATC
>NZ_JAUBSA010000057.1:0-43653 GCF_036702115.1 Microcoleus sp. LAD1_D5
AAACTTATATTGCCGAGGAGAACTCGAATTCACTCATCTTTCTAAATGCTGTTTTCTCACTTTTTCAGCAAGCCCTATGTAGAAGGCATTCGGCAGAATTGACTAATTTTTTATGTATAAATTTTAATAAAAAATTCCTTGTTCCTTGTTCGTTGTCCCTTCGATTTCGGAAATTGGCGCCCGATTCATCGGCAAGACCGAGTGTTTTTACTCAGTACATCGAGGGATAATGGTAGCGGATGAATCACTCTGCAACAAGATCACTCGCATTGTAAACCGGCTGCTGTGGCTGTGGGAAATGCGATCGGCACAACAGATAAGACTCGGCGGTTGAAAACCGCTACTACACAAACAAAGTCCCCGCAGAGGGGGACTAAAGAGGGGATATTAAAGTCGGATTTGGTAACGGTCAACAGTAAACTGACAACAGTCAACTAACTCCCAAGTTTTGAAGTGCTTCCAAAGCTTCGGTTGCTGACGGGTAACGCTGGGGGAAAGCGTACAGCACCATCTGGTCTAAAACGCGAGCCAACTCCGGGGTGACACTTGCATTTTTCTGCCAGATGAGATTGCCTAAATTATCAACTCGGAGTTGTTTCGGGCGCATTCCTGTCAATGCTTGAATCCCGATGAGCCCGACAGCATAGATGTCGCTGCACAATTTCGGGGAACCGATGGCTTGTTCGGGGGGAATATAATCTTGCTGAGTACCGCCGCGCGATTTCGTTTGACCGATGCTGTGAAGTGAAGTGTTGATTTCTTTAACGGCCCCAAAGTCAATTAATACAATCTTGCCATCATATGTCCGCCTGATTAAGTTTTGAGGGTGAACGTCGCGGTGAATTACATCTTGTTTGTGAACAAAAACAAGCACTTCCAAGATATCTTTCAACAAAGCGATAACCTGATGTTCTTCCCAAGGTTGACCTTCGATTAGTTCTTGATACAGCGGTTGCCCTTCGATGAATTGATAGACTAAATAAAAATATCCATCTTCTTCAAAGCGAGCTAACAATTCCGGGATGCGATCGTGTTGACCCAATCGATATAAAACCCGCGTTTCTCGATCGAATAAATGCCTGGTTCTCTCACACTGGCTTTTCAGGCGCTTGACGAGGCACAAAGGTCGATCGGGCAAATTTTCATCTTCAGCCAGATAGGTATCGCTGTACTCCGTGCTGACCAAATGTTCTCTGATTCGGTAACGCATCCGCAGCAGCTTTTGCAAGATCGGATCGACAGATTTAGCGGGTTGTGTGCCTTGTTCTACAGCTCTCATGATACAGTCCCAAAGATTTGCTCCGACTACTCTTTCTTCTTGACCGAGAATTTCTGCTTGCTTGAGTACCTTGGTGAGGTCTTTCCACAAGTTGTAGCCGACATACCGCCCCAGGTAGCCCACTGTGTACCCGCGGGCGATCGGATCGTTTTGCTGAATTTCTTTGTACGTCAAACCCCCTACAACGCCTCGAATTATCGACTGTTGCAGCCGACTCAGGTGTTTTTCCGTTTGTTCGTATACCAGATTGTCCAAAAAAATTATGGCTTCTTCTACCGTCATAGTTTCATGGCTTAAGTTACTTGTACAGGCTCTGCACATTTTTTTTGTCCTAAAATAGCAAGTTTCAAGGGATGATGTACAGCTTTCCACTTCCCAATTACCAAGTATTGATTGCGTTGCGATGGGGCAACCGAAAACTGCTGCATTTAGCTTATACATGATTTAACTTTACTTTGAGAGCTTGTCTACTTATTGAAATATATTTTTACAAATATGACTTTTATGACTTTAAGTTATGACTTTTATGAATTGACGTTATAAGTAGTTTTGGCTATTATCTCAATTACAAGTTTTAACTAGGAATACATTGCCAAATTAGCACATCGCTGATTTGACTGTACCCAATTTAAGCAAACTATTTAGAGGTGTATCATGCCAAACTCAATGATTCAAACAATTACCAAGTCGATCGCATTTATCGACAGTGCCGTACCCGAATCCCAAACCTTAACCAACGGCATTAACCCAGAAATCAAAGTCATTCAATTAGATGCAAGTCGCAGCGGCGTCGAACAAATAGCAGAAGCCTTGCAAAATCGCAGTGTCTCCGCAATTCACATAATTTCCCACGGATCGCCGGGCTGCTTGCAATTGGGCAGCAGCAACTTGAATGCAGACAGCATCGAGTGCGATCGAACTTCTTTACAGCAGTGGTTTTCGACATCAATGGGCGCGATCAAAAATTCGCAGCCCACAAACTCTGGGGAAGAACAGATTCAACCAGAAATTCTGCTTTATGGATGCCAAGTAGCAGCAGGCGATACAGGTATTGCCTTTGTCAAAAGGCTGAGCGAACTAACCGGAGCCAGCGTTGCCGCCTCCCAGAATTTAACAGGAAGTGCGACCCTCGGCGGCGATTGGGAACTCGAAATAAAAACAGGAAAAATCAAAACACCTTTAGCCTTGAAACCAGAGGTATTGGCTGCTTACAGCCACGTTCTCTCACTCTTTAAAATTAATGACTACGATCCAGAAATCTACGTCACCAATATCACCGCCGGAGACTTTAACGGTGACGGTAAGCCTGACGTAGCCACTATGGATCTTTCCTCAAACAACATTGGCATTCTCTTTGGAAATGGCAATGGCACATTTAACTTTGGCCCCAAAATTAATTTAGGAGTAGATCCTTACGACTTTGCTGCCGGAGACTTTAATGGTGACAGCAAGCTTGATTTAGGCATTACTAACTTGAGTTCTAAAGGCTTTTCTGTCTTATTAGGAGACGGCAAAGGCAGCTTTAGTCCGGCCACCAACTTTGATTTGGGTTCGTCCTCCACCTTCGTCTATTGGGGAGACTTTAACGGTGATGACAAGCTTGACCTAGTTACTATTAACTCCGACTCTAACAACATTTCCGTACTGTTGGCAGATGGCAAGGGCGGCTATGGCAAACCCACTAACTTTAGTGTGGGAACATTTCCCAGCGGCATCGTTGTGGCAGACTTTAACCGCGATGGCAAGCTCGATTTAGCAACTGCAAACCAGAACTCTAATAATATTTCCGTACTGTTGGGAGATGGCAAAGGTAGTTTCGGCAAAGCCACGAACTTTGATGTAGGAAAATCCCCCACTTCTATAGATGTGGGAGACGTGAACAACGACGGCAACCTTGACTTAGTAACTCCAAATAGCGCCTCAAACAGCGTTTCTATTTTATTTGGAGATGGCAAGGGTAGCTTTGGTTCTACCACCAGTGCTTATGGAGGAGTGAACCCCTCTTCACTTACCCTGGCAGACTTTAATGCTGATGCCAAACTTGATTTAGCAGTTTCTGATGTCATTTCGACCTTCATTTTGTGGGGAGACGGTACGGGCGGCTTCAACACTTACGACGAGGTTCCCTACACTGGTCTCAACCCTGTCATAGTAGACCTTAACGCAGATAAACAGGACGATATAGTTGGCAACACCCTTGGAGATATCAGGGTTTTGCTCAACGATTTAGACGCTAATCAGGCCGTTTCTTACGCTATTACTATCAATGCTGCTAGCGATACTGAAGGCAACACCGGTGTAAAAAATCCCATTTTCACGGTGACTCGCAGTGGCAATCTTGAATTTAGCAGCAGTGTTAGTTATGACATTACTGGCAATGCTACTAACGGCAGCGATTACAACAATATTGGTGGGACTTCTGAGGCAACTGGTATTAAAGGCACGATCGATTTTGCTCCGGGTGAAACATCCAAAACCCTAATTATGGATGTCTTGGGCGATACATTACCAGAAAGCAATGAAGACATTATCGTTACTTTGTCAAATCCGATCGCACCAGGCCCCAAACCTACCATTACTACTGCTACCGCTAAGGGTACGATTATAGACGATGACACTCCTGGCAACACGTCCGCTACTCCAACACCAACTTCACCAATTCCACCAATTCCACCAACTCCACCAACTCCACCAACTCCACCAACTCCACCAACTCCACCAACTCCACCAACTCCACCAACTCCAACTACAATTAACCGCCCGCCGCAGCTAAACGAAGGCCCAGAAACAACTCCCTGGCGCTTCAGCAATGTGAGTGTCAGCAAGTCGTCGAAATTTGAGTATACGGTTCCAGAAAAGGCATTTACCGATCCAGATCCGGGCGACAAACTGACTTATTCAGCAACTCTGGAGGATGGTCAACCTTTACCAACTTGGCTGACTTTCGATCCCAATACCCGTACTTTCAGCGGCGACAATACTCAAAGGCAGTCTCTGGCGATTAAGTTAACTGTCACCGACAAAGCTGGTGCAACTGCTAGCGATGTCATCCTGTTAAGATCTCGTCAAACGGGTGTGGTAATTGATGGTTATATTGAGGGTGCGACTATCTTTTTTGATGCTAACAAAAACGGGGTAAAGGATGCTAGCGAACCGTCTGCAACGACTGATGCTAATGGCGAATACGAACTCGATATCCCGGACAGTTTTGATACGAATAAAAATGGAATTTTTGACGCAGAAGAAGGAAATTTAGTGGCTTTTGGCGGGACGGATACTGCCACTGGTTTGCCGCTGGAAACTCCTGTTTCTGCACCTGCGGATGCCGCTGTGGTTACTCTATTAACCAGTTTGGTAACTGATTTGATGGCTGGGGGAATGACGCAGAGTGAAGCGGAGTCAAAAGTTAAATCTACTCTGTCTATTCCTGCAGGAGTTGACTTATTAGACTTAGATCCGATCGCCTCTACAGCCAAAAATGAACCGGGCGGCGTTGAAACTCTAGTCGCCATGACAAAAGTCCAAAACGTCATCACCCAAACCAGCAGCCTCATAGACGGTGCATCTACGGCGGACAATGCTGCGATCGTCAAAGCTGTTGTCGGGGCAATTAACAGTAAAATTCAATCCGGTGGTTCCCTGGATTTGAGCGATGCGGCACAGGTAGAAAGCATTATCCAGCAATCTGTTGCCAAGGTCAAAGAAATTGACACCAATCTCAACACTGAAAAACTTTCCCAAATTGCCCCGGAAGCGGCGAAAGTAATGGCTGAGGCAAATCAAAGCACGGATAAAGTTAAATCTAAATTTTTGCCTGAGTTTATTCCCTCGGAAATTGCCAAAGTCCAAAAGGTGACATTAGGTGAAAGTTCGATCGCCCTCGAAGAAGCTGCCGCTGGCACAAAACCAATTGCACAGGTAGTTTCCGAAAATACTGGCGAATTTTTAACTGCCAAAATTCAAGGAAATCCAGCACCTTCTCAACCCGCTGTTCCAGTTGTGGAAGGTGATGTGGAACTTGTCAATACTTCTCCTGAAATTCTCGGCGCTGAGGGCAAAAATCTTGTCGGTACTGATGATAGCGATACTTTAATCGGCGGCAGCGGTAACGATTTTATCAGTGCCAGAAAAGCTAGTGATTCCCTCGATGGTGGCGGCGGCAATGACACGATTTACGGTGGGCGGGGACTCGATACGCTGACAGGTGGCAGTGGCGATGATATCCTATTTGGAGGCCGCGGTGCTGACAGTTTGGACGGCGGTATCGGCAATGACAGTTTGTACGGTGGCAAGGGAGATGATACTTTGCTTGGCGGTTTAGGAGATGATTTTCTCAGCGGCGAAAATGGCAACGATTTTCTGATTGGAGGTGCTGGGAGCGATCGCTTTTTGTTAACTCCAAGTACCGGCTCGGATACGGTGATTGATTTTGAGGTGGGTATCGATAAATTTGCGATCGATAACGGTTTGACTTTCCAGCAGTTAGAAATTAGTCAAACTGCGGGAGGAACAGTGCTGAAAGTTATATCCACCGATCAAGTTTTGGCAACTGTGACTGGGTTGAATAGTTCGATTACTGCATCGGATTTTGTGTTGCTTTAGATTTAACTCCAGCGGAGGGGCAATCCTGTGGTTGCCCTTCTAAATGAGGTAGGCACTAAAAACGAATCATTTGTTAAATCACTTTTACCGGGAGGAGCATCATGTTTAAATTGGGAAAAATGACCCTAGTATTCATCACCGCATCTGTTGCTGTTTTGCAGCCAGCTTTTTCAGCTAGCGCCCAAGAAACCAGCAGCGAATTCAGGCAACTGCAAACCTTATTAGAAGCTAAGAAATGGGACGACGCCGATCGCGAAACCGTCTCTCTACTCCGCAACAACCCCACGTCTTGTCCGAACCTCCGCGCGATCGACCAATTGTGGATGCAACACAGCAGTAACAAATACGGTTTGACCCCGCAGTTAGAGATTTGGCAGAAGGCGGGCAAGGGTTTAAATTGTCAAAGTTGCGAAGGTGAAATTAAAGAATTTAGCGAAAAGGTAGGATGGAAACTAGGCCCGCAAGCAACTCCTATGTTAGGGGATTTTCCAGCTCAGTACCCAACAGTTGCTGCATTAGGTTGGCAAGGCTACGTGGATGGAGATGCAACTATGCAGATTCTTTTTGGCACCCGGAATACATGGCAAGCGTGGAAAGTTCAAGGTTATAACTTGTTCTCTACTTTTGCTAATTGCGGCAAGTAAGTAGACCAACCTAAAAAAACAGAACACCCAGATACCCGACTTCTTTAAGAAGTCGGGTATCTAAAGCGCGAGAGCGTTTTACGTTCTTTTGCTTTCATACTTCTGCTTCCTTTAAAAAGCTATTATTGTTCAAGGGGCCGGCAATTTATATGTGCTGAGAAATATATGAGCCAAGCAGATTATCAAAAGGCATTAAAACAGATAGAAACTGGAGATTTAGCAGGATCTCTGCAAAGCCTCGATCGCATTATCAAAAAAAATCCTAAGTTCGCACAAGCTTATCGGCCCAGAGCACAAGTGCGCGCAAAACTCCAGGATTTGAAAGGTGCGATCGCACTCGCCTGTTTTTGCACAGGGGACACGGGTATCGCTTGCTGGGAGACTTGGAAAAAGCTTTCAAAGATTACTCGAATGCGATCGCCATGTGCGATCGCGATGCAGAAGCTTTTGCCAGTCGCGCGGGCGTAGCCGAAGCATCGGGGGATATAGAAGGGGCGATCGCAGATTTCCAGCAAGCGGCCGCGATGAAGGCTCAATCAAGGCAATTGGCAAGCTCACCAACAGGCGATCGCGCAAGCTAAAAAAGCGGCGGAAGCAAGCATCATTCGAGTGCCGATTAAATATCGTTGGGGACGAGTTCCAATAGTTGAAGTTGTCTTAAATAATGGTTGTGCTTTTACATTCGATCTGCTTTTGGATACAGGAGCAAGCAGGACACTAATTACGAAACAAATGGCCGAGCTCCTAAAAATTGTGCCGTCTGGAACCTGTCAGTCGATGATTGCTGATGGTAGCGTTGTAACGTTTGACTTAGGTTGGGTGCAATCTTTAGCAGTGCAAACTGCCGTTGTATGCAACATTCAAATTGCGATCGGTGATAATCGGATAACCTATGGGCTTTTAGGACAAGATTTTCTAGCTCGTTATAATGTGCGAATTCTCGAAAACCAAGTAGAATTTCATAGCCGATAATTTATAGAAAACAGGCAAGATGCCTGTTACACAAATATCAGCAACAGGCAAGATGCCTGTTCCACAAATATAGAATAAGAAATAACAATCAACTGTCAACTGTCAACAATCAACTGTCAACTACTTAATCTTATTAACATAGCCCCACAAACTATAATCTCGACTCAGCCAACCCCGGAAAAATGCCATCTGACTCGGATCTTCTTGCACCCGTTTGTAGCGGTAAATAATTCGTTCATTAATCATTTGCAGCGCGGTATTTCTATTATTTGCCCCTTTCAGCGCTTCCTTGGTGCGGGCATCAAAAACTCCCGTTTGTGGCAATCCTAAGGCTTGCTGAAGAAAGGTAATTGAGTTATTAATACCGAAATTAACGGCGGTGTCAAACATGACGATCGCCAAAGCCGGCTGCATCGTGCCCGATAGGCTCGAATCCCAGTAATGTTTATAAATTTCTAGGAGCTCTGCTTCCGACATCTGCGTCACGTCGAGGGGCGGAAGCCCACGACTGTAGCGGTAGGCGTTGTATTCCGTTTGCAAGACGCCCCGATAAGTTCTGCCGCCCTTATCGGCTGGGTGATTGCTGAATCCGCCCTCAAAATAGAGGGTGAAATAAAGAGCAGTTTGAAATAATTTCTGCCGAAAGCTGGCTGTCTGCTGCTGCTGTGCGAAAGTCTTTTGGGCAAATGGCAAGGGGATTGCTAAGGTTAACAAGAGTATCCCCAGCAGGAGGTTTGGTTTCCACTTAATGTTATGTTGGCGCTGTGTCGCTTGCTTGTCGCTCATAAATTCTGTGTGACGATCGCCCGTAATTCCGCTAAAACTGCTACTCTGCAAAATAATATAGATTCAACCTTTAACTTGATAGCACAGATAGGCCGCCAAATGAAGTCCGATTTTCCCAACCAATCCGAAACACCCCAATTTGAAGATGCTGCATCGCTGACAGTCGTTGCAGAAACCTATTACTCTCAAGGCAATTTAGCAGCAGCCGTCGCTGCTTGTCGCCGAGCTCTGGAATTGCAACCGGATTGGGCGGCGGCTTACGTGACAATGGGCAATGTGCAGCAAGCAAGCGGCCAAATTGAGGAAGCGATGCGGTTTTATTCCGAGGCGATCGCCCTGAATCCCGATTTTGCTGAGGCTTATGCTAATTTGGGCAGTATGCTCTACAAACAAGGGCATTTGGTGGAGGCTATTGTCAATTACGAAAAGGCGATCGAACTTAAACCGAATTTGGCTGCTGCTTACTGGAATTTGGCAGGGGCACTGAAACAGCAGGGACAGCCGGATGCAGCGGTAGCATACGAGCAAAAAGCTCTCGAACTCAATCCCCACCTTGCTCAAGTAGATTTTCACTTAAATTTAGGAGATAAATTAGCGCGGCAAGGCAAGTTAGATGAGGCGGTGGCTGCATGGCAGCAGGCGATCGCATTCAAACCCGATTTAGCCGAAGCATACTGTCAAATTGGCCGAGTTTTGCGCCACCAGGGTCAATTTAAAGACGCAATACCCAACCTTCAAAAAGCCCTAGAAATTAAACCTGATTTTATTTCTGCCCACCAACATTTGTGCGGCATCCTCAGAGATACTAGCAATTTAGCTGCCGCGCGGCAAGCCGTGCACCAATACAGCCAAATGTGTGCCGAAACCGATTCAATTATGACCGCGATTTACTTCATCAGCACCTATCAAGTGTCGGGATTAAATCAAATTGCGGGCGATCGATTTTTAGAGCTAGAGTCATACTTGCAGCACAACTTAGCAACCGCTAGCCCGGTGGAAATTAAATCGCTTTATGCAAACTTGTTATTCAGCACGCCCTATTTGCGAGATGACTTGGCGGCTAACTCAAAACTTTACAGATTAATTGCCCACAAGTATATCGACCAATGTATTAAACCTAATTTTTCTCAACCCGCAAATTACAGTTTCAAGCCAAGTGCCCCATCCAGCAAGTTAAAAATCGGCTTTTTGTCCAATCACTTTAGCCGCCATTCTGTAGGTTGGTGCAGCGCTGACATCATTCGCGAATTGTCAGACATCACACCCAATTTGTATTTGTACGCTTCCGAAAGAATTGTGCCTGACGATCGCACTCAGCAATTTGAAAGTTTTGGCAAAATGACTTTTCCGAAAACCTACCCGAACGGACTTGCCAATTCCGCCGAAATTATCGACCAAATTCAGCAAGATGAATTGGACGTTTTAGTTGATTTAGATTCTCTCAGCGTACCAGTTCACGCTGACATTCTCTACCAAAAACCCGCACCAGTTTGTGTTTCTTGGCTGGGATTTGACGCCCCTTACATATCGCCGACAAATTACTTTCTTACAGACTGGCACTCGCACCCAGCAGACCGGGAAAAATATTATGACGAGCAGCTAATTAGGATGCCTGATTCCTTTGTAGCGGTGTCCGGTTTTCAGAGATATGCAGTCGATCCCGTTGCATTGAGAAGGTCGCATCGGATCGGCTTGGATCAGATAGTTTACCTGTGCGTCGCACCCGGCAGAAAATTTAATCGCGAGTTGGTAAAAGCACAAATTGCGATTCTCAAAGAAGTGCCGAACAGTATTTTAATTCACAAAGCTTTAGGCGATGCTGCCGTGTTTGAGGCTGCATATCACCAAGCTTGCGAAGCGGAGAAAGTGAGCAAGCACCGAATTAAGTTTTTGCCGAGGTTTGCTACTGAGGAAGAACACAGAATTATCTATTTGCTGGCCGATGTTTTGTTAGATTCTTATCCTTACAACGGAGGAACTCACACTTTAGAGGCTTTGTGGTTTAATTTGCCAGTGGTGACTCGCACAGGAGAGCAATTTTTGTCGAGAATGGGTTATTCGTTTTTGCAGACTTTGGGAATTGAAACTGGTGTGGCTTTGTCTTGGTCGGAATATGTGGAAGTTGGTATAAAATTGGGTAAAGAACCTGAATTGAGAAAGGCAATTAAAGCACAGCTGATGAAATCTAAAGCTCCAGCCAATTTGTCGCCGGTGTGGAATCCGAAAAAGTTTGCTGGTGATATGTATGGGGTGTTTGAAAAATTGTGTAAAATAGGATAAATGCTGACTAATGACTAATGACTGATGACTAATGACTTCAACACTATCAACTATTAAGTTTTTAAAACAGCCGACTTCGGAAGCTTGGATAGAACAGGCGATCGCCCATTTGGATACAATCTTATTAGACCATTCTCACTGCGAGCGGAAAGCGGCGGGAGTAGCGTTAAATTTGATGTTTCGCTACCCAGCCCGGGAAAAATTGGTGAGGATGCTAACGGCGATCGCCCGCGAAGAATTAGAGCATTTCGAGCAAGTCAACCAGCGTTTAGAACAGCGCAGCATTGCTTTAGGCCCTTTGGCTGCACCTCCCTACGGTGCTGGTTTGTCCGCCCAAATTCGCAAGCAGGAACCCGATAGACTTTTAGATTCTTTGTTGGTTTCTGGTTTGATAGAAGCGCGCAGTCACGAACGGTTGGGGTTGCTGGGCGATCGCTGTCCCGACGCGGAATTAGCTAAGTTTTACCGCAGTTTGATGGCTTCGGAGGCGCGTCATTACGGTGTATATTGGATTTTGGCAACAACTTATTTCGATCGCGCTCTTGTGATTGACAGACTGGAGGAATTATCATTAGTAGAGAGCGAGTTACTGGCCATTCTTCATCCTGAACCGAGAATTCACAGTTAAAAGTTAGCTGCATTTAAAAACTGTAAAACACAAAGAATTAGTAAGTTTACAGTTGCTAAAGTCAAAAAATAAATATTAAGTTGCAACCACCAATGAAAACCCAACATCTGGATTTTTTAATTCGTTCCTGGGAAACGCGCGATCGCGCTGAGGCGTTCTATTTAATTAGGGATGTTTTAGCAGAGTACGGTTTAAAATGCGAACCTCACGGGGCAGATCGAGATGTCTATGATGTAGAACTACATTATCATAATCAAGGCGGTGAATTTTGGGTAGTTGAACGGCAGGATAAAATAGTGGGTACAGCCGCTTATTATCCGATTGAGCGCGGTAAGAATGCTGTGGAAATTCGCAAAATGTATATTTTGCCCGCAGCAAGAGGACAGGGTTTGGGGAAATTTTTACTGCAAGAATTGGAAAGTAAAATTATCGCTCGTGGCTTTGAGGAAATCTGGATAGAAACTGCGAGCATTCTCAAGGAAGCTGTGAAAATGTACGAAAATAGCGGATATCTACCGACAACGGGTGTGGAGACGCCAAGGTGCGATCGGGTTTACTTAAAATCTCTAGATAAAAAAAGTTAGAATAAGGTTTCTGTAAACAATGATTAATTTACTCAGCTTCAATCCACAACAGCAAATAGTTGTTTGGCGAGGCATTTCTGCCTTAATCTTCTGCCTTACTTTTGTACTAATTGGTTATTTTTTGATAGCGCTGCCCCTACCCCTATTAAATACCCCAGAGTCGCGCCTAATTTTCAGCCTTCGCTGCCAAATTTTTCCGGTACTGATGTTATTTGCAGGCATCGTTGCAGTTGGTAATGGTAGATTTAGCAGCCCAGCCATCAACCCTTTAGCAAATGCCGAATCAGAAGCAATGCGGATTAATGTGCGTTATCTAAGCAACACTCTAGAGCAATTTGTGCTGTTTTTTGTAGGGAGTTTAATTCTTTCTACCTTTTTAGATACTTACAGCATCAAGCTGATTCCAATTTTGGCAACTTTGTTTGTTTTCGGAAGAATAGCGTTTTGGATAGGCTATCTCAAAGAGCCGATCGAACGAGCTTTTGGCCTGGGAGTTACTCTGTATCCTACTATTGCCGTACTAATTTATGATGCCTACCGCGTACTATTTTTCAATAGCTGAGGGATTTGAGAGTTTTTTGGAATAAGACTTATGCTTTGATTAGTCCTGTGAAACCCTAAAACTAGGAGGAAAACAAATGACTATCCCCACCAAAAACTCTCACTCTCAAAATCAGGATATCAACAAATTGCTAGACGGCCCTAAAGACAATCGATTTGTTCAGACAGTGGGGGGAATTTTAAATCCTCTGTATTATTTAGATAGTAATTATAAACGCTACGGCGACCTTTTTACCAGCAAATTCAGCAACTTTCCGCCGCAAGTAATTATTAGCAATCCTCAAGCTATTCAAGAAATTTTTACAGCCGATTCTAAACTCTTTGAATCCGGTACGGGAAACCAGATAGCGCTACCTTTAGTAGGCCCGAATTCTTTATTGTTGTTAGATGGCGATCGACATTTGCAGCAGCGCAAACTTTTAATGCCACCTTTTCACGGTGAACGCATGAAAGCTTACGGACAAATCATCTGCAATACCACCGAAAAAGTAATTAATAATTGGACTCCTGGTAACTCGGTTATCGCGCAATCAACTATGCAGGAAATTTCCTTGGAAGTAATTTTGCACGCGGTTTTTGGGTTGAGCGAAGGAGAACGCTACCAGCAAATTCAGCAACTAATTACTAATATGTTCAGCCTGTTTAGCAATCCATTAAGCGCTACCTTTTTGTTTATCAAGTCGTTGCAAAAAGATTTAGGTGCTTGGAGTCCTTGGGGAGGATTTATTCGACAAAGACAGCGTTTAGATGAACTGCTTTATCAAGAAATTCGCGAACGCAAAACTCAGTCTAAACCATTGGGCGAAGACATCCTGAGCTTGTTAATTTCAGCTCGTGACGAAGCAGGACAGCCGATGAGCGACGTTGAATTGCGGGATGAATTAATGACAATGTTATTCGCAGGACACGAAACTACAGCCACAGCTTTAGCCTGGGCTTTGTATTGGATTCACTACATCCCAGAAGTCCGTGAAAAACTGCTGCAAGAACTCAATTCTATGGATGTCGAAAATTGCGACCCGGCGGAAATAACTAAACTCCCGTATTTGAATGCTGTCTGTTGCGAAACGCTGCGGATTTATCCGATCCTATTTTTTACATTTCCGCGCCTTCTGCAAGCTCCCATGCAGTTAATGGGTTTTAATATTCCCAAAGGAATGATACTTTCTCTCTGTATTTATTTGGTTCACCAGCGACCGGATATTTACCCGGAACCAAAGCGTTTTAAACCAGAACGTTTTCTAGAAAGGCAATTTTCGGCTTACGAATATTTACCGTTTGGGGGAGGGAACCGCCGCTGTATTGGCACGGCATTTGCCATGTTTGAAATGAAGTTAGTATTGGCGAAAGTGCTGTCACGATACTCTTTAGAACTTGCAGAAAATCGTCCGGTTTTGCCGGTACGCCGCGGTTTGACAATGGCACCCGCTGGTGGTGTGCGTCTGTTGGTAAAGGGTAAGATTTGAATCCTATCAAATCTGGTCGATTGACGGGAGATGATCTGATACCGATGTAACGGGTTTTAATTCCTTTTTTGCCGCAGAGGAATCTCGATCGCAAATTCGGAACCTTCTCCCAATACAGAATTGCAAGAAAGCTTGCCGCCGTGTTTTTCTACTATAATAGAGTGCGAAATCGCCAATCCTAAGCCAGTTCCTTTGCCAATTGGTTTAGTAGTGAAAAACGGGTCAAACAAGCGCTTTTTCACATCTTCGCTCATCCCGGGGCCGCTGTCAGCTATCCGTATTAGAACGCAGTTATTGTCACTTACTTCGGTGCGAATCGTAATTGCGAGATTTTTAGCCGTGCGATCGGATTTATTCCTCTCCATTTCCACGGCGTCGAGCGCATTGCTCAACAAATTCATAAATACTTGATTTAACTGACCGGGATAACATTCAACTAAAGGCAAATTACCGTATTCTTTAATCAGATTAATTGTCGGGTGCTCTGGTTTATGTTTCAGGCGGTTTTGCAAAATCAGCACCGTGCTTTCAAGGCCCTCGTGAATGTCAACTTGTTTCATTTCGGCTTCATCGAGTCTTGAGAAAGTCCGCAGGCTCAAAACTATATCGCGGATGCGATCTGCTCCGACTTTCATAGATGCTAAAATTTTCGGTAAATCTTCAATAAGATAATCAATTTCAAAGTCTTCCCTTGCCTTTACAATTCTTGCGCTAGGCTGCGGGTATTCTTTCTGGTAAAGTTGCAACATTTTGAGCAGGTTTTGAGTGTATTCGCTAGTGTAGCTGAGATTTCCGTAGATAAAATTAACCGGGTTGTTAATTTCGTGGGCGACACCTGCTACTAACTGTCCCAAACTCGACATTTTTTCACTTTGAATTAATTGAGTTTGGGTGCGTTGGAGATCCTGCAAAGTTTGTTCTAGTTGTTGAGTTTGAGCTTGAGCTAATCGGGCCGCTGTGCGGGTTTGGGTGTAGAGTTCGGCGTGGTCGATCGCGATCGCAATTTGAGCGACCACTGCTTGCATCAGTTCGACTTCCGATGCGCTCCAATTTCGCATGGACAGGGTTTGATAGCACGTAATCGCCCCAATATCCCCGGAAGCAGTATAAATTGGCAGCGACAGGACTGAATTAAAATTTGAACCCTGCAAAACTTCGCGCAATTCTACATCTTCAAAAGTGCTGACATCATCAATTCGCAGAATTTCTCGCCGCAAAATGTGTCCCACTGCGAGACTAGATTTGTCGTCTACAGGATAAGTGCCGAGTATACTCGGCAAATCTGCATTCTTGGCTTCGTAAGTTACGTCCCAAACGGGAGGATTGCTGTTGGGGCGATACCAAGTGAAGATGCACCAATCTAGGTGCATCAGATTGCGAATTTCTTGAACGGCGGTTTCTAAAATTGTGTCTAAATCTAAAGAAGTGCGGATTTGATTGGCAATTTGATTTAGCAGTTGTTCTCGCTGAGCTTGCTGCCTGAGCGCTTGTTCCGATCGCACTAAAATTTCTTCTGCAAGTTTGCGATCGGTTAAATCTTGGATCACTGCTTGGATAATTTTTTCATTTCCTACCTCGATGACTGTCAGCACCACTTCGGCGGGAAAATCAGTACCGTCTAAGCGCCGATGAACCCAATCAAAACGGTGCTTTCCCCGCTCAAAAGCGAGATCCATCATTTCGCCGACCAAACTCAAAGAATCTCTGCCGTTGGGTTGGAAAGGAGGCGACAATTGGGCGGGGTTTTTGCCGTACAACTGTTGCGGGGCGGTGCAGCCAAATAGTTTGAGGGTGGCTGTGTTGGCATCTGCGATCGCCTTTTCATATAACATCAAAACGGGCAAACTGGTTAATTCGTAGAGCGATCGAAATTTGGATTCCGACTGCTGCAAGGCGGCTTCTGTTTGCTTGCGATCGGTAATGTCGGCAACCATTGCCAAAGCGCCCACATAACGTCCCTGTTTATCTGCCAAGGAATTAGTAGAAACTATCGCCCACAAGTCGCTGCCGTCTCGGCGACGGAACTTAAAATCGAGCTGTTCGCGAATTCCTTCACGGCGGCGGTTGAGATTGGCTTGTGCGAGTGCGATGCCTTCTGCATCCATGAAAGCAAATAGCGACTGCCCGATCATTTCTTCTGGAGTGCAGCCGAGCATATCAGCCATTTTGTTGTTGACAAAAGAAGTTTTACCCTCCGTATCTATCATCCAAATTCCTTCGTCTGCTGTCTCGACAATGCACCTGTATTTTTCCTCGCTTTCCCTGAGCGCTTCTTCTGCTAATTGACGAGCGGTAATGTTTTGAGTCATTAGCAATCCGCCGATGATTTCTTGCCGTTCGTTTCTGACGGGCAAAGTATAACCGAGGTAGATGCGATCGCGATAAGTAAATTCTGTAACAACTGTTTCTCCTGCCAGTGCCGCCCGATAATTTGGCTCGAGGGCACCGCAAAAATCTGGCTCGAATACTTCCCAGATTGTCTTGCCTTCCATCAATTCTTTGGAAAGCCCGACTGCTGCTAGTTCTCTACCTTCTACCAGGGTGAAGCGCATTTCTCGATCGAACAACATCACCGCGCCGTTAGGAAAGTTGCTTGCCATAGTGCGGTAAAGCTGTTCGCTTTTTTGCAGTGCTGCTTCTGCAAGTTTGCGATCGGTAATGTCAATTATGACTGCACCGATGCCGAACGCCTCGCCATCTTGGTCGAGCAGGGGAAAATAAGAGCCTGTCAGGTGTCGCACAAACCCCGGCTTTCTTGGATTGTCACCACTCATCTCGATGTTAATTAAGGGTTGTTTCGTCCTCAAAATTTCTTCGTACAAAGGCTCTATTATTGGAGCGATATTTGGCAATATTTCGCGTACAGTCTTGCCGATGTGCTCTGCTGGACTCAGGCAATTTATTTCTGCTAAAAATTGATTAATTTGCACGTAGCGCAGTTGGGAGTCCAAAATGCAAAGTCCCGCAGGCGCCTCTTGAAAAAAGGCATCAAATAGTGCTTGTCTCTGTGCTAATTCTTGTTCTAAAGCTTTGCGATCGCTGAGATCTGTTAAACAGCAAATCATCCCGACAACTTCTCCCGTGTTGTCTTTCAATAGCGAAAGCATTAGGTGCGAGTAAAAATTTTCTCCAGATTTACGGCGTGTGATAACTTCTATTTCAGGATCGCCTTCTTTTGGTAGCGGTTTGATGACTTGATCTAACAAAAATTCGTGCTGTTCAGGGGAGTAAATTAGAGAAATATGCTGTCCGATAGCCTCAGTTTTTTGATAGCCGTATAACTTTTGGGAGGCTTGATTCCACATACCGATCAAGCCGTCCATATCTGTTGAAATCACCGACTCGTGAAGTTGGTCGATAATTTGACTTTGGAGACGCAATCTTTCTTGAGCCTGTTCCAGTTCGGCGATTTTTTCTTCGAGTAGTTTCTGAGTTTTTTCGAGTTCGGCAGTCTGCTTTGTCAGCAATTTTTCCAGATGTGAACTGCACTGCGGCGGCGCTGATTCCAGCGGATCGCTATTTTCAGGCTCAGAATTAAAGATTTCTTCAGCGCTCAGCCAAATCGCGCACTCTCCCCCTGTTTCAATTGTCCGCTCAGAAACTCGCACGGGTACGAGATGGTTGTTTTTATGTTTGTATGCTGCTTCGCACAGGCCCGTGCAGCTATTTTTTGCTTGACTTGGTAGATATTTTTCTCGGCCCGCGCACTGCGTTTGCTGAATTTCCCAGTAGTTGATGTGAAGAGTTTCTGCAACTGTGCGGCCGATAATACTTGCAAAAGCTAGATTTACGTCGATAAAAGTCCCGTCTGTCCGGCACAATGCCAGCCCGAGCGGGCTTAGTTCTAACAATTGGCGGCGGGAGCGATCGCGCTTGGCTTTTCCTAACTGGCTTTGCATCTGAACATAGCTGGGCTTAAGTTATTTAATTATATCTTTTTATCTTGTTTATTAGTGTAACTTTTATCCTTCATTAAGGAAGAGGGAAGAAGGAAGTTCAGCAACAGATTGTATAAGAGATTTAACGGATTTAACGGATGGATGCTGAGGGTTGAGGGAAGAAGGCCCTCTTCCTTCTTCCTTCTTTCTTCAATTAATCGCGGGCAATACCTTCGGAGCGGGCGGCCAACTGCACTGCACCGGCGACAGCAATGGCAACTCTTTCGTCAAAAACAGACGGTATAATGTGCTCTTTGTCAAGCTGGGATGGACTGACTAAAGAGGCGATCGCATAAGCTGCTTCCAAATACATACTGGTCGTAATCGTGGCAGCTTTGCAGTCCAAAGCACCTCGAAATATCCCCGGAAATGCCAAAACATTGTTAATTTGATTCGGGTAGTCGCTACGTCCGGTGGCAATGATCGCCGCATCTTCCATAATTAATTCGGGCTGAATTTCGGGAATGGGATTTGCCATTGCAAAAACAATTGGATTCTCAGCCATCGAACGCACCATCGATCGGGTGACTACCCCGGGGGCGCTGACGCCTAAAAATACATCGGCACCGGCGATCGCATCTTCCAAAGTACCGCTCGAAGGCACGGCAAATTCTAGTTTTTCTGGGTTCATATCCGTGCGGTCTTGGGAAAGGACGCCTTTGGAGTCGCACATGATGATGTTTTGGGCACCTGCTTTACGCAGCAACCGGGCGATCGCGACTCCGGCCGCACCGGCTCCGTTAATCACGATACACACTTCTTCTATTGTTTTTTTGACGATTTTCAAGGCATTAATTAATGCTGCCAAACTAACAATCGCCGTGCCGTGCTGGTCGTCGTGAAAAATCGGAATATCTAAGGTTTCCCGCAATCTTGCTTCGATTTCAAAGCAGCGGGGAGAAGAAATATCTTCGAGGTTAACGCCGCCAAAAACCGGGGCGATATTCTGCACTGTGCGAATAATTTCCTCGGTATCTTGGGTGTTCAAACAGATAGGAAAGGCGTCAATACCTGCAAATTCTTTAAATAGCATGGCTTTGCCTTCCATGACTGGCAGTGCGGCAGCAGGGCCGAGGTTTCCTAGTCCCAAAACTGCGCTACCATCGGTAACAATGGCAACAGTATTTTGTTTGATTGTGAGGTTGTAAACTTGTTGGGGGTCATTGGCGATCGCAGTGCAGATGCGGCCGACTCCAGGGGTGTATGCCATTGCCAAATCTGACTGGCGTTTGAGGGAAATTTTGCTAACTACGCTGATTTTTCCGCCGCGGTGCAAGTTGAAAGTGCGATCGTACACATCGATCACTTTGATATCCGGCAGCGCTTTCACTACTTGCAATATTTCTTCGTTGTGTTCGAGGCTGTAAGCATCGACGGTGATATCGCGAACGGTCGTGGCGCGGGTTTGCTCGATCAAGTCGATTTGACCGAAGTTGCCGCCGACAGATGCGATCGCACTGGTGACGCTTGCCAGCATTCCCGGCCGATTCGGCAGAGCAACCCGAATTGTTAAACTAAAGCTGGGGTTTGGTGTCAGTTTTACCATAATGCCTTGATTTCAGATTTGAGAATTTCAATCTTAGATTTTATCCCCAATGTTAGGCATAAAATTTAATAATTCAAATTTTCAACTAAAATTTTTAACAAATTCTATGAGCCTGTGGTACGATCGCTCTGCACTGCCAGGGGTGTCGCTGGAAAACTGCTCTTTTTTTGAGTAAAGCTTTGCTCTGTTTCTAGCTAGTGACTCTTCCACAAACAGCTTATTTTTTGTCAATTTCCCAGCGAACCGCGAATAGGAAGCGCGGGGCTAGAAACCGGGTTTCTGAGGTAAACCTGCGGAACTCTTATCTATTTTTGAGAATATTTCTGCTTATTCTGAACATGAGCGGATATTTCGCAAAACTTTATGTTCCAGCGATTCCGCCTAATTCCGGCTGCTGTCTTTTGAAGCGAGACACCCAGGAGAGTTGATGCGGCTTTTTGGTGGCCTTTATTGGGAATGTAAAAAGTAGATGCACGGCTGTTGGAGCCGGCAGGTAAAAATTTGAGCGACTGACAAGCGGGCTTTTGATATATATTTTGTCTGCTTGTTTGACACTTGCCAAGGATTGCGAGTGCAACCTTGCCAACGATCGAATTACCTACACGCTTTGCCCGATAATTCCAGGGACTGTAACTAACAGACAATCTACCCCGCGCCACCACTGGCACAGCTTGGGCCGAACCGTGTTTAGTTGCTGGTTGCTAACTGTCAATTTTATCGATCGGCCGCAGCATCGGCCCATATAATTGTAAAGAATTTGCAAGCCAGACAATCTGGGGGAACTTTTTCTAAGTCTTGCAGATCGACCGGTTGCTCTGCTTCGTTGCCGGGGGGAACTATGCACAGGGCAACTTGTCCGACTCCAGCCATGAGTTCGGCAACTCGCTCCAAAATACTGTCCATTTTTTCCATTAGTTGCTCTGCTGCATCGAGACTCGGCGCGATGATGAAAAAGGTTTTGACTCCATCGGGACAAGGAGCGAAGCCAAGGGTACACTCTCGTAATAGTGCTTGGGTGGAGAGACTGAAACCGTCGTAGAAGCGAGCGATTACTGCTTGATAAAAGACTTGGGTCAGAGAGCGATCGCCAAAAATAGGTTGAGATAACATAACTACTTCCTTTCGTAGGATTTTTGGGTGCATTGAAAAAATTTTAACATACCTTAATGTAAGGGATTTAACAAAATGATCTAGCGATCGAGATCATGGACTTGATGTGACATTTTTTAATTTGTGTAGCGATCGCAACTGTGATAAAATGTACTCTGTGCTATTACGGTGAGCGATTTTGATCGCATCACCAGCTCAAAGCTAAGTACAAAATTTCCTAGTAGGTGAGGAGAGGAGAAGAGGGGCAGAGGGAGAGAACCAGAGGGAAATTACGTAAGTAGTAAGAGTATTATTGGCAAAAAGTGCTTAATCTAGAGTTTAAAATAAACATCCAATCAAAATATTCAAGATGAACTCGATCGCCCAACAGTTAAAAGCAAAATTTGAAAAAGCATTCACCGCTGCATTCGGCGAAAGTTATGCAGGTGCAGATCCGATGCTAGCCGCCGCCAGCAATCCCAACTTTGGCGACTTTCAGTGCAACGCGGCGATGAGTTTGGGGAAAAAGTTAGGAAAGCCCCCACGGGCGATCGCCTCGACAATCATCGAAAACCTAGATATTACTGACATCTGCGAAACCCCAGAAATCGCCGGGCCAGGTTTTATCAATTTGAAGCTGAAACCGGCTTATTTGGAAGCGCAAATTAGTGCGATCGCCGGCGACTCGCGTTTGGGGATTGAACCGGCGAAAACGCCTCAGACAATCGCGATCGACTTTTCGAGTCCGAATATAGCCAAAGAAATGCACGTCGGACATTTGCGATCGACAATCATCGGAGATGCGATCGCCCGCATCCTCGAATTTCAAGGCCACGACGTACTCAGAATCAACCACATCGGCGACTGGGGCACCCAATTCGGAATGCTGATCGCATACTTGCGCGAAGTTCACCCCGAAGCCCTCACAACCGCTGACGCCCTAGACTTAGGCGATTTAGTCGCATTTTACCGCCAAGCAAAACAGCGCTTCGACGCAGACGAAACCTTCAAAGAAACCGCCCGCCAAGAAGTAGTAAAACTGCAAACAGGCGCCGAAGACACCCGCCGCGCTTGGAAATTGCTGTGCGATCAATCGCGCCGCGAATTCCAAGTAATCTACGACTTGTTGGATATCCAATTAACCGAACGCGGCGAATCGTTTTACAATCCTCTATTGCCCGCAGTAGTCGAAGATTTAACCAATCTAGGTTTGCTAGTAGAAAGTGACGGCGCGAAATGCGTTTTTGTAGACGGTTTCACCAACAAAGAAGGCGAACCACTGCCGCTAATTGTCCAAAAAACCGACGGCGGCTACAATTACGCCACAACAGATTTAGCAGCAGTGCGCTACCGCATCCAAAAAGACAATGCAAAGCGCATAATTTATGTCACAGATTCAGGACAAGCCAACCATTTTGCCCAAGTATTTGCAGTAGCCCGAAAAGCAGCTTGGATTCCGGAAGATGTCGAGATTGTCCACGTTCCCTTCGGTTTGGTATTGGGAGAAGACGGCAAAAGGTTAAAAACTCGTTCTGGCGATACAGTGCGGTTGCAAGATTTGTTAGATGAGGCGATCGTCCGCACGCGCCAAGATTTAGAAGGGAGATTGGAAAAAGAGGAAAGACACGAAACTGAAGAGTTTATAGCTAACGTATCTCGAACAGTTGGTTTGAGTGCGGTTAAGTATGCCGATTTGAGTCAAAACCGGGCGAGCAATTACACTTTTAGTTACGACAAAATGCTCGCATTGCAAGGCAATACAGCACCTTATATGCTCTATGTTTGCGCGCGCGTGCAGGGAATTCGCCGCAAAGGTGAGATTGATTTCGAGAATTTAGATGCTAGTGCGAAAGTAATATTGCAGTCTGATGTGGAGTTAGTTTTAGCCAAGCATTTATTGCAATTTAGTGAAGTGATAAATGCTGTTGGCGGCGATTTGTTGCCGAATCGGATTTGTCAGTATTTGTTTGAATTGAGTCAAAAATACAATCAATTTTACGAACAGTGTCCAGTATTGGATGCTGAGGAACCGTTGCGGACTTCGCGGTTGATTTTGTGCGATTTGACGGCGAGGACTTTGAAATTGGGTTTGGAGTTGTTGGGGATTAAGGTATTGGAAAGAATGTAAGTTTTTAACTCTTGTGAAACAGGCAAGATTCCAGGCGATGTAGGGGGGGGGTTCGCTAACAATAATTGCCTGAAACCAACCATCTCGAAAACCCGCCCCGGCCTGATTACTAGAAAAAACGTTCATAATCATCGTGGTTTCCAATCCAAAACCATGTCACTGTATCTCCTTGTAAAATCCCTACTGCTCGATAGCCCCGCGTGATTCTCGCAGACCAGATATTTTCTTCCTGGTTGATGCACTTGAAGTGCAAAGATCGATGAAAGGGATTTTCCAGCCAGAAACGATAAGCTTTTCTAGCTTGCTCTTTTACTGTACTGTCAAGAGAATTGTATTTTTCCCAAAAGGAAGGGTGGCAGATTTCATAACTTATTAAGTTTCATTTCCTGTGCCTTTCCTTCAGCAATTTCTTGTTTGGCGCGTTGGGCAGCAGCCACAAGTTGCGGTTGCGTTTTCTCGAAAGATTCTTCCCATTGAAGCTCATCTTTTAATTCGGCGATATACTCTTTCAAGTATTCTGCTACTTGTTGCTGTAAAGTTTCTGGCAGAGACTGCATCATCTCGATCACTGCATCAATACCTTCCCACAGTTCAGAAAGCGGTACAGTCTCTCCTGTCATTGCTTCGTGCCATCCTTGACGAAAACAGTCTTCGGTTGACTTCAGCGGTTCCTCATCCGCAAGAACAATAACGCGAACTCGGCGATCGGCAAATTTGGCTGATTGCGCGAGAATTTCTTCCCACGTTCCCTCTAGTTCTAGTAGTTGTGTTGTCATTTTTTTCATGGAATTGTGACTAAGTTTATTTTAGCGTGTGAAGAAGTGCGCTCTAGTACAATGACAGTAGCTTAAGGAATTATGGAGAAGAATTTAGAATCACTTTAATACCTTTTTCCACTCTCTGAATTTCTGTCCATTGCGAATCAATCCAAGCTCTTTCAGCCTGACGTTGTGCAGGTGTTTCTTTCTGATATCTATCTTGCTTTTCCAAAAATTCATTGTAAAATATCATGGCTTGAACCAAAGCTTGACTTCCTACTTTTAATCTGTCATCAAAGATTGAATTGATGAAATTATCGATCGCGGTTGAAACCTGCTTTTTTAAATTTACAACCTCTTCCCAGGAAATATCACCTAAACGGTATTTGGATAAATTATCCAGAGCCGAAATAAGTTCAGACCTCAGTGATTTGGTGTTCTCAGGCAAGTAAACTGTCGGCTGCTCAAATTTATTTGCTATCTCGCTAAAAGTTACATTCATCTGATGATTCAACACATCTTGTGTCTGCCTATCTAAAATTCCCAAATACTGGGTAATCACTTTTAAGTTAATCGTGTTAAGGTCTTGATAAATCTGAACCAGGCTGGACTTAATATTTTTATCAATTTCCATATAAACAAGATTCATAACGATGGGAATGTCTTTAATAAAATCATCCTTTTCCCCCCAGCCAATTCCTTTTTTTTGTTTCTTTGCTGCATCAATAAACCACTTCTGTTTAACGCGAACATCAAATATTTTATCCCAATAATCTTGAGATTTATCGATCGCCGAATTTTGACATTGCTCGCCTAGTTCATTAATTCTGACATGACAGCCGCTCAGTTCCCCAAGCTGTTGCCATATTTCCTGTTTTGAAGCTTGGACAATCCCAAGTTTGCAACTCCAAACGTCTTCAGCATGATCGATATCGTTCCGGCATTTTTGCACAACTTTCTCAAGTCTGGTAGCTGATCCCACCAATTCATCGAACCCAGGCTGGACTGACTTAATCACGGTTGTAGCAGATTCCTTAATCTCTAAGGATTTATAATCATCCGCCGCGACGACAGCCGCATATTGGGCGATGTTCTGAAATGCTTGCATGAATTCGTTCATTTAAGTAATTCCACTGTAGACTAACACAGTTAACCATAATCATATAATATACTATAATATACTATAATATGTAACATCAATAGCTATTCAGGTAAAAAATATGATTTTTGTTTTTCCTCCTCACATACAGGCTGGCATCATCTCCGGCACTTATGAAGTCGTGAAGAATAGTGCAGGAGTATTATTGGGAATAGCTAGAGATACGGAAACAGGTCGCTTTGTAGGTTCGGCAATTGGTATGGCTGCCGAGCCGTTGTTCGCTCTTCCAGATAGTGCAGGAGTATTATTGGGAATAGCTAGAGACCTGGCAACAGATCGCTTTGTAGGTTCGGCAATTGGTATGGCTGCCGAGCCGTTGTTCGCTATTCCAGATTTTGTATTAGGTGTAGCGCAAATGGTTCAAGCAGATATGATTTCTAAAAAAACTGATAAAAGACTAGATGTGATTGAGTATGGTTTAAAATCTCTCGTGGCTAATACGGGTATTATATCAGCATCTACTGCCGTCATTGGTGTCGGCGTGGTGGTCATAGCTGCAATGTCAGCCGTTAACCTTCATCAGACCTTGAAAATGAGGGAAGAGATTAAGGAATTGAAGCTAACAGTTACACACGGATTTATTAGTATAGAGGCATTGCTGAAAGACCAAAAAGCAGACGTTATTGCTGAAATTAAACTGTTAGCTGAAAGCATTAATTTTGAGCAACATCGTTTAATATTAAGTCGAGCTTATCAGAAATTTGATCAAGCACAGAGACTAATTCAAAGTGCTTTATTAATGAAAGATAAACATACCAGAAATTCTACCTTAACAAGTGCACAACACATTTTAGCTAATGCTTTAGCTGACTATAATAATCCTGAGTTATTCAAAGCCACTTGTGCAGTTGGACATCTTCGTAGAGTTGAATGTGCTTGGGCAATTGAGCAGACAATTTCATTAACTTATCAATTGCTGAACGAGCCTGCGTCTCTAAGTAATTCCCTTTCCCACCTCCAAGAAAGAATACGCCAAGACATTCTCACCGTGATTGAGCGCTGCACAAAAGATGAAATGGATTTTATATTTCCAGAAATCACACGGATTTACAATCAGGATTTAGCAGTTTTGAACTCTTGGCAAAATCAGGTAGATTGGATGCTAAGTTTATCGGCGGATGAGCGTCAACAATTGGCTAGTTTAAATATGGAAAATACACCAATTTCAAAGACTCATGAAGAAGTTGGTATAGTAGCAGAACCACAAGAAATTGTGCTCTACCAAAACTTGCAACAAAAATCCCACTTCAAATCGCTACTGGATCAATTACGATTTTTAATCAAACCTAGCTTGCGTCAACAACACGAATCTTATATCAGTCAAAAAGCCAATACCTCTGGCTATAAAGCTTTAGCTCCCTCAAATTGGCAAGAAGTCAATGATTTAACTGTTGCTAACCTCTACTGGTATTTTCAAGGAATGGAGTGAAGTTCAAAATATGTAGGTTGGGTTAAGGTTCTCGTTACTCAACTCTTCATTTCAAATAAGGCGTTTTGTTAACAACCAAGCTATCCACAATGCCTTTAAACATTGTTACGACAATTTGGCGATCGTTATCTCTGACAAAAATATCGTAATTGGGACTTGAGTTAATTTCAATCAACCAATATGCTCCCTTTTTATCTAGTGCTATGTCAAGCCCCGCATAATTAATCGAAATTTCAGCAAAAACAGGTTTAACAAAATTTTCAATCTCAGACATGAGATTGGGATTAATTATATGTTTGGCTTTTGCACCTTCCCAGTGCAGCGGGCTTAAATTCCCCGCAAATTTAGCCTGAGATTTGTCTTTCTCGTACAGCAAAACTAGCTTTTCTTTGCAGAATACAGCCCGATATTCGTGGGCAATTTCGATGTATTCTTGAGCTAGCGCCACATAGTCATAATCTTTGCTGTTGACGTTAAATATAATTTCTAGGGCTGCTTTAATTTGCTCTCTAGTTTCACACAAAAAAACATTGTTGCCACCAGCACCGCGATTTCTTTTAAGAATCACCGGGAAAGCGATTTTTCTGTTTACTTCTAAAACTATTGATTCAATATCTGGGAAACTCAAATACTTTTTATACTTCTCCTCGCAGTGAGGCGAGACAAAACCGAGAGTTCGGGGAGTATTTATTTTGCCGTTTAATAGTTGATAGGTATATTCTTTGTCTTTAAAAATCTCTGCTACTGACGCGCTGTTAAATGGCGTCATGTAATTGACAAAATAATATTCTTCGCCGCCCTGTTTGAGTCTAATCAAGTTTTGGGAAGGATGCAGGATTTCATAAGGGATATTTAATTCCTCACAAGCTGCCAGCAGAATTTCAATATTGGTTAGCATAAAATGTAACTTAATTAGAAAATAATTTTAAAGATTTGAGATTAGAGAATCGCTTCCAAATCTCAAACCTCAAATTCGTTAGCGCAGCCCTCGAAGAGGATCGCACGTTTATCCAAACAACCGCTGCTGTCCGTTTGCCGCATCTTTCCCGGCATAAATCTCGCGAGTTCCTTTGGGAATATAAATCCAATCGAATTCTTGCAAGCGGTTTGTCAAATTGGAAATGCTCACTCCCAATTCATCTCTCATTTTGTATAAATGCGACCACTTAGTTAAATCGCGTCCCTGTCTTTTTTCCTCCAAAATACACCGAGGCATCAACAAACAGCTTGCAAAATATTGCGCTTGCCATTCGATCGACAAAACCTTATTATCAGCACTCGCACCCCGACAAACAAACGGTTCCTCGACATCAGACGCCGTTTTTCCTTCATTGCCTAAGTTTAATTCTAACTGTTCCACAGTGCCGTCTGCTTCGTCTTGATTGACGTGTAGCACCCAGTGGCCGATTTCGTGGGCGATCGTCGATTCGATGAAACCCGGCGGTTTTTCGAGAATCTGTTCGTTGATTTCGATTAACCGCTGCTGCGGCAAAATCCTCGCCGCGATCGCACCTTCTTCATCCGGCTCAATGCACTCCCAAACTACCCCCAAATCGAGAAAATCAGCAACCGTTGTCGCATCAAAAGGCCATCTCGGAGCAAAATTTTGCGTTTTCTGCATCTGCATCAAGATGTCATTTGCCAAACGCTCGATCGTTTCTTTGGGATAGAAGCAATACGGTTTAAAAATACTCACTATGAGGGGCCTCTCTTACGCTTCAAAAGATTGTTTGAGCCAATCTGGATTTTCTTGCATCCGGCGGAAAAGAGCCTGCATTTCCTTCGGATTCTGCTTCAGCAGCGCTTCGTACTGCTGCGGCAGCCTCCCCGCCAGGAAAATCAATTCCTCTTCGTTTATGTCGAGATTCCGCGCTAGCGATCGGATTACGTCCTCTTTGGGCGCATAATCCGCTCGATCGTTCTCCAACTTCGACAAATAAGTAAAGTCCACACTTAGCATAGCTGCTAGCTCACGTTGTGAGTAAGCTTTGTCCTTGCGAGCTTGACGGATCAGTCTTCCAAATGTTTGTTCCACGGTTTTTCGCCTCCTGACAAGCATTCTAGCCTGTTTTGATGAAAAGTTCAACAAAATACTTGACGGGAAAATCAACCCGCGCTACCATGAGATTAGTTGACGGTTTAATCAACCAACAAGCCCGGACTGGTAGAGTTAACGGTGCAAATTAGCCTAGCTCACACGCTACATATAGCGTCGTCAACTTCAGAGGAGTGAGAAGCGCTGGGCGTCAAAACGCTTGTACGCAGCAAATAAGGAGGAGCAGATCGCAAATGCTGAGAACCTGGACAGACACGCATTACAAGCTCGAAGACGATGACTGGCTATACATCGCCACCCACGAAGAACAAAGCTCAGCCTCCCTGGTTTGTCCCGGCTACGCGCGGGATGGCGAAGGCTTCAGCATCCACTTCACCCCAGCGCACCTAGAAACATTAGAGCATTTGCTCGCCGCGCTGCGGATTATCAAAGCTCAACAAGAGGCGATGCTTGAGTATACCTATCCAGAACCAAAAGCGACAACACATCTCATTAGGTAATCGAAGTTCGGCCACGAGCAATGTACGAGATTTAACGGATTACCAATTACCAATTCTCAATTACCAATTCCCGGTCAAGCAGCAATAAATAACTAAGGAAAAACGAACAATGACTACTAAAACACAAGAAAGACCTACATTTTCAGTATTTGGTGCCAAACCGAGCAATGCTTTGCTAGTACCGGAAATCCCGATCGCAGTACGTAACAATTGCCAAAGTGGCCAGTGGGCGATCGGCGATACAGACTACGGTTCCAAGTGTTCCATGACAATCCTCAAATTCTCCAAATTCTTCGGTTCCCTCGGTCAAACTTCGCACACATTGTGGGGTCAACTGTGGTTTGTCGCAGAAAGTGGCGAATTGCCGCAAGGAGTTGTCATGGTGACCTACATCAAAAACCGCAGCTTGAACGATTTTAACCGCTTGGTAGCATCAGTTCAATCTCGCGGCGTAGAGCCTGCAACCGGGATTTTTATTCCCGAATTTGTCAAACATTCCGGTCAGAAACCAGACGACAGCGGAGTAGTAAAACCGATCAACTACTACAGCTTGAAATGGTCTTGGAACGAGCGGAAAGATTGGGCGGTTATCGACCAAGCCGCAGCAGTTTTGTCAGATTCTAGCAATCAATCGCGGATGATTGACTTAGAAGGAACAAAAGCTATGGTGTGTTTAGATAACCTGCCGGCGCAGCAAGTTGCCTGCTTGATGGCTGCTCACGCTGGGGGTGAAAGCGATGCTATGGCTTTGAATTCCAACGGCAGTATGTCGCTACCGCCAGCCGAAGACCCATTAACTGCTGACTTGTTCTAATTTTGTTGTAAAGGCGCGATTAAATCGCGCCTTTACCATAAGTGTTACAACAGAGTGAAATGAAGAAATTAACCAAGCTGAAAACCAAACCAAACCTGCAAGAAAGTCGTTTGAAAGAGAATCTTGAGCTGCTAGACCAAATTCGGACAGATGCAGTAAATGACATCGAAAGTCTCACCGAAGACTTCCAGCACATGACTTTAGTTGCCGAATCGGTTCAGCGGAATTACCGAGCTTTGTTAGCCGAAAATCAATTGCTAAAAGGCGCACTTTTGAGTATAATTGATGAGTGCGGCTGCTGGGAAGGAAATCGGTGCGATCGCTGCTCGAAACTTCTCAAAACTCTAGCCAGCGATAATCCCGAAGAAAAACCCGACGCAGCCAAAAAATACCGAGCCATTCTCAGCCAACTCCGCAACTTAGAATAACAGAAAACCTTTCATTCACAAGTGTCGAAAAGTTATAATCAGGAGAAGCAAACATTATGACAATAGCAACTGCCAAGGATAGCAAAGCCAAAATTTTGCAAAACTTTCAGCAGATTTTAGCAGACAAAAAAAAGATCGAATCCAAAGTAGAAACCAAAGAAGAGTCAGCCGAAAAAGCCAAAAACAAACAACTCCTCGAAGTCGCTTCCACCTACACAATTGACAGCATCGTCAAAGGCTTGGCTGACTTGCAATTAGATTTCGGCAGCATCACCAGCGGACTTTCCGAAAAACTGAAGGCGGAATCTTCCAAATTAGACGAATTAAAACGTGCGATCGAAATAGAAGCCCAACAATTGCAAGAGTTGCAGCAAATCAGAGTAGTAGCAGACGCCCTCCACATTTTAACTCAAGAGCACCGAGAAAAATTGACCCTGCTGGAACAAAACGCTGCTAACCAACGCGAAATTATCGAAGAAGATACGACCCAAAAACGCAAGGTTTGGGAAAAAGAACAGCAAGAATTTGAGGCAGCAGTTCAAGAAGAGGCTGCCCTCATAACTAAAAAGCGCCAGGAAGAAACAGCCGATTATCAATACGACTTACAGCGGACTCGGAAAATCGAAACCGACGAATACGAAGAAACGAAGCGTAAACTAGAACGGGATTTGCAAGAATCAAACCGCGAAAAAGAAAAAAATTGGGTGGAACGGGAAAAAGTCCTCAGCGACAATCAAGCGGACTTTGAAGAGAATCAAAGAAAAGCCGCCGGATTTGAAGAAGAACTCAAACAGGCTTATGTCAAAGCCAAAGAAGAAGCAATTCAAGAAGTTTCCCGCGAAGCTAAAGTCAAGGCAGATTTAGTGGAGAAAGAGTGGGAAGGAAGCAAGCAAGGATATGAATTGAAAGTCCAATCTTTACAGCAGACAATTGGGCGACAAACCGAACAAATCGCCGAAATTTCCGCGCAACTGCAAGCCACGATGAAGCAAGCGCAAGATTTGGCAATGAAAGCTTTTGCCAGCAAAGCTTAAAACCTAGTAGGGTGTGCAATGCCCACCTTACGAAAAAATGACAGAAATTTTCCCAACTATTAAGGAATGAAAAGTCATGAACAAAAGAGTTAGCGACAAAAGCACCCAGGCTGAAATTTTAGAAGCGTACAAGGAAGCAGCGCAAGAAAAAGCGCAGCTAGAATCGCAAATCCAACAGCTAAACGCTTCCCAAAAGCAAAAAGCAGTCCCAGAAAAACCTATTGTGGAGGCACAAAAACCAATGGCTTTAAATCAAAATCCACAAAAAATGCAGTCCACAATCGACAATTTGATTTTGCTGCAATTTAGCTTTGGTGGCGCTGTCAGCGAGTTGTCTGAAAAATTAACCTCGGAAGCTGCTAAAGTCGAAGAATTGCGGCGCACTGTGGGCGAGGAAATTCAACAACTGCAAGAGTTGCACAGCTTAGAAGATGTTACAGAAGATACGCTGGACAATTTAATTCAACAGTACGAAGAAAGCGCGAAAACTTTTGCTGGCGAACTCAGCGAACAGCGCGAAACTGTTGAACAGGAATTGTTGGAACGCCGACAAGCTTGGGAAAAAGAGCAGGAACTGCAACAGTTGGCCGTTAAAGAACGCAATGAGAATCACCAAAAAGCTCGTGAGCGGGATGAAGAGTTGTATGATTATGATTTGAATCTTCAGCGAAATCTGGACATCGAAGAATACCAACAGCGCCAGAAAAGGCTGTATCAAGAAATCGAAGAGTTTCAGCAAGAACAGGAGAAACAGTGGGCGGAACGCGAAAAATCTATTTCGGAACGAGAAAAACTTTATGCTGAGGTGAAAGCAAAGGTAGAAGCTTTCCCGAAAGAACTGGAAGCTAATATCAAGAACGGGAAAGATAATGGTCGCAATATTGGCAATTATCAAGCTAAAGTTAAGGCGGATTTGTCTGCTAAAGATGTTGAAGGGCAAAAGCAAAATTATGAACTGCAAATTCAAGGGATGTTGCAGACAATTCAAAATCAAGATGCGCGACTTGCTAGCTTGTCGAAACAACTGGATTCTGCTTTGAAACAGGTTCAAGATTTGGCGGTGAAGGCGATTGAGGGCTCATCGAATTTGAACTCTTTCCAAGCAGTGAGGGAAATTGCGATCGAACAAGCGAAGACTCAGCAGAAAAATAAGTAGATCAAACTCGGCGGTTGAAACCTGGGCTACAGAAACGAAGTAGATAAGAGTCGGCGCTTGAAACCGCTGCATAGAGTCAAACTCTCGTCAGCGGAGGCGGAGTGGGAGAAGTAGGGTGCGCCGGGCCGCGCACCTTACGCTATTTTGAGAAAAAACTAGCTTTCCTTAGTGGAGTTTTCCAACTGTCTACTCCCACCCAGTCTTCCTTGAGGCTCAAACCCTATCTACAGCGTTCTAGTTTTTAGTAAAAAGCCCGATCGCACTGTTCACTTATCGAAACTGTCCCTTCCTCTCCTGACCGCTTCACTCACGCTATCTATTCTTTAAGTTAATCAACCAAAAGATATATTTGACTTAGAGGCACTATGCAGAAACAAATCATACGCCAAAAAGATACTAATGCTTGGATTCTTCAGTGCTGGGTTTCTTTTATTCTTGCCCTTTCCGCAACTACTGTAGGTATCATTTATTTACAGGTAGACCCCTGGCAAAAAGCTTTTATGGGTATGGGTTTAACTTTTTCAGTCGGCTCGTCTTTTACTTTAGCAAAAACCATTCGCGATAACAACGAGGCAACAACATTAACTGCCAGAATCGATGAAGCTAGAGTTGAGAAAATTCTCGCTGAACACCATCCTCTCAAATAAATTGAACTATACAATATATACAAAAAACAGCCCGCGCGGGCTGTTTTTGTTTGTTGAGCCACAGGGTTCAAGCTGTGGATGGGAATTGGGGATTTCAATGGCTACCTTTGAACTTATGATCGCGCAACTTATTCTTTTGTCGCTGGCGACCACGGGCCCGAATCGTCGCATACTCCAGGGGAAAGCCAACGACAGGAATCACCTGATCCTTGCGTTCTTCTTCCAGATTCTTGAGTTCGGTGTAATCAACCCAGTGAATGCAATTCACCGGACAAGTGTCCATCGCCTCAGCAATCAACTCTTCAGAATCCCCGTCTTGTCGAACTACGCGCGATCGACCGTAATCCGGTTCAATATAAAAAGTATTGCGAGCAACGTGAGCGCAGTGCTTGCAGCCAATGCAGGTAATCTCATCAACATAGACACCTTTTTGGCGCAACACGCCGCCCAATTCCGGTTCCAAACCAGAGCGATCGGGCGCATCCCGCAAAAATCCCCCCAACTCCGGCTCTAAACCAGAGCGATCGCTTGCTGTATCTATTCCGAGTCCAGAAAGCTCAGACATTTAGACCCCCACAATAGTAAATAAGTCCGCCTGGGCGGACTTTGATGAAACAAGATTGCAAAAATCTCGAAAAATTATTAAGCGCACCAACGCTGCACCACCAAACGGATAGAACCGTCTTGATTTTGCTTTTGCTCAGAAACTTGGAAACCCTGCTTGGCGCTTTCATTCACCACAGTATGGTAAGCGTAGCGCTGAGTCACCTTATTCAGAAAACGGTCTACAGACCAAGCTTGCTGCCAAAATTGCAAGTCAGCCACCAATTCATACTCAGTCCCGTTCCAGCTAAAACCTAGGTCGTAGCCGTTTTCTTGCTCAATCACCACCTCAGCGGTGCTGGTTAGGCCGCGATAGCCGCGCACCTCAGTCGGGCCAGACTTCCAGTCGATACCCAAGTCAGTTAAAGCAGCTTCCAAAGAATTCAAATTGCGGATCTGGGTCTTAATTTGGCTAAAGTGTGACATGGTGATTCCCAAAAAAATTAAGTGAACTCAACAAAAAAAATTACCAATCGCTAAAAGCCACTTGGGCCGTCGCTTCGGCTGACTGATGCAGCGCTTGCGTGAAATATTCAGATGTTGACTCTTGGTGAAGCACCACGCCGAGCTGAGCTTCAATTGCAGCCGTTACCTCAGCGCAGGAAGCACCGAAAATGCCGGTGACTGTTTCCTGTACGCGGCCATCTGGATAAATCACAAACTCTAGTGTTTCCATAATGCGGGCTGACTGAATAGGAATATTGAGAACAGACACCGACACCAGCAAGCCAGGGACGATGCCTCCTGAAGTAGCTTCTTGAGAGTTGGCGGACTGACAAAGCGCTATATCAATTTTGACTAATTGATAGGTTTTGAGTCACAACTTAACAGAACTTATTAATAGGTAGAAGCAATACATCAGTTGTATGTAAAGTTTCGCGTAGATTGTGACAGCAGTCAAGTCACTATATATGTAGATTTGAGATTTGAGATTTTAGAGTGAGGAAGAAGGAAGAGGGGATGAACCGCAGAGGGCGCAGAGGGAAGAGGGCAGAAGGTAAAAGCCAGAAAGAAGACAAAAGGCAAAAGTATAAATTCCCCCACTCCCCCTCTAATTCCCTCTGGGGTCTAAAACGTCTCGCAGGCCATCCCCCAAAAGGTTGAAACCAAGAACAGTTAAGGTAATCAGCAAACCTGGAAACACGATCGTCCAAGGAGACGAAAGAGCATATCCGCCCTTAAAAGCATCAGAAAGCATCGTCCCCAACTCAGGAACCGGCGGCTGTGCGCCCAAACCCAAAAAACCCAAACCAGCAGCTTCTAGTGTCGCCGTACCAGTCGAAAGAGTTGCTTGTACAACTAGCGGCGCGAGACTTCCCGGCAAAATGTGGCGAAAAATAATCCGCAAGTCGCTGGCGCCCAAGGCCTTGACAGCCAAAACAAATTCTTGTTCCCGCAGAGACAGCACCATACTGCGAGTTAAGCGGATGTAAATCGGAATTTGCACGAGGCTGACGGCGATAATTACGCTTTGCAGGCTCGGCCCGGTGACGGTAACAACGCCGATCGCCAGTAAAATCGAAGGAAAAGCTAACAAAATATCCGCCAAAGTGCCGATCGCAATTTCCAGCAACCCCCGAAAATACCCGGCCACCAGCCCCAAAAGCGCTCCCACAATTAAACCCGCACCCACAGAAACCAGGCTGACAAGTAAAGATATTCCCAATCCGTGCCACACCCGCACCAACAAATCTCGCCCCAAACCGTCGGTGCCAAACCAATGTTTAGCGCTAGGAGCCACCAAGCGCGACAAATAATCTCGATCGACCGCCGAATCGTAAGGAGAAAGTAGGGGGGCCAACAGTGCCGAGATCATCAGCGCTACAGTCAAAATTAAGCCGATTTTCCCCGAAGTCGATCGCCAAAATCGTTGAAAAGCTGCTTGTGGAAATACTAAGTTTTTATTCAATCTTCGATTTTCCATCTTTTGCTGTCACCACAAAACAGAGGACTTGGGCAACTATTAGGATAAATTAACGATCGCGATCGCAGAAATACGTTAACAAGACTTCTTCCGGGAGACAAAAAACTCGGTGCGTGCATTACCGTCCATATCCAATTGCATTTTTCGCGCCTAATGCCGAATGCCCGAGCCCTTCGTTAAAGACGCTTTAAGATATAGAGAACAAGATCAATTTAAAAGCGCAATGACATCAACCCTAATCAAATCCTCCTCCCGATCGCCCCTCAACGCCCCAACAATCCGCCATTTCCCCAACGGCCTGACAGTCATAGCCGAACACTTGCCGGTCGATGCTGTTAACCTCAGCGTGTGGCTCAATTTAGGCTCAGCCGTCGAACCCGACGACATTAACGGCATGGCTCACTTTTTAGAACACATGATTTTTAAGGGAACTCCCAGCATTCCCAGTGGCGAATTTGAGCGCGCGATCGAGCAGCGTGGCGCTGTCACCAATGCTGCCACCAGCCAAGATTACACTAACTATTACATCACCACAGCCCCTAAAGATTTTGCCGAATTAGCTCCCCTGCAAGTCGATGTGTTGCTCAACGCCAGCATTCCCGACGACGCCTTCGATCGAGAACGGCTGGTAGTCTTAGAAGAAATTAGACGATCAGAAGACAATCCCCGCCGCCGCACCTATCAGCGATCGATGGAATTAGCGTTTGAAGTCCTGCCCTACAAGCGACCCGTACTCGGCCCGACTGCCGTCATCGAACAGTTGACAGCCCAACAAATGCGGGATTTCCACAGCAGCAGATATCAGCCAGGGGCCATGACAGCCGTAGCTGTAGGCAATTTGCCGGTAGATCAACTAATTGAAATTGTGGCAGACAGTTTTGCCGCAAAAAGTACAGCACACAACAACAAAATAAATGTGCCTGCTGTGGGCAACTTTCACCCCGAAGCCCAAATCCTGAACTACGGCCAAGAATCGCCGTTTACAGAAACAGTCCGCCGCGAATTTGTAGACTCTGCCCTTCAGCAAGCCCGACTGATCGTGATGTGGCGAGTGCCAGGTTTCATGGAAATGTCCGAAACGTATGCCCTAGACGTTTTGGCGACAATATTGGGTCACGGCCGCACAACTCGCTTGGTTCAGGATTTGCGCGAAGAAAAAGGGCTAGTGTCCTCAATTTCGGTGAGCAACATGACTCAGCGACTCGGCGGTGTATTCTCGATTTCCGCTCAACTAGCAACAGAAAACTTGGCAGCAGTGGAAGCTGCGATCGTCCAACACATCCGCACTCTCCAAACCGAACTGGTGACAGATGCCGAAATTTCCCGCATCCGCACTCAAGTAGCAAATCGGTTTGTCTTTGGTAACGAAACTCCGAGCGATCGGGCAAGTTTGTACGGTTACTATCAGTCGATGGTAGGAGATATCGCTCCCGCCCTCAACTATGCAGCCTGCATCCAAGCTCAGACTGCCGAGGATCTCCGAGAAGCCGCCGTCAAATATCTGTCTCCCGACGCAATGGGTGTTGTGGTAATTCGCCCCGACGAAGCATAAATCTGACTTCGCCTCAACAGGGGAATTCTGCCATCCCTCTGGTTTTGAGGCATCCAACGGCATTCGGCATTCGGCAGAAACAATGTCAACGCGCACGAGGGATTTTTAGTCAATAGTGCGTGAAATTCGATCGGCCCGCGCCTTGAAGGTTTTGTATCAAATAATTAATATGAAGCCTTTAAGGTAGGGACGATCTGCAAAATTACCGTAATTTTATGAGACGATAAACTGGGAATTATTAAGGAGCAAGCAATTTAGTCTAGGGAAACCGGGTTTATTGGCGATCGTAATTCTAAAATCTAAAATCTAAAATCTAAAATTTAAAATCGATTGATCGGCAAAATTACCGTAATTTTATGAGACGATAAACTGGGAATTATTGACTAGCAAGCAATTTAGTCTAGGGAAACCGGATTGATCGGCATCGTAATTCTAAAATCTAAAATCTAAAATCTAAAATCGATTGACAGGGGCACGGACGCAAGCATGAAATTACAAAACTTTCTCAACTCAAACATTAGGTACGATGCCAAAGCAATTGCTGCAGACGACGAACTCAGTGGCCAAATTCAAAGCCGCCTCATTGACCTAGGTTTACTGAAGCCTCCCGTAGACGGAATTTTTGGCCCTCTCTCTACCGCCACCCTCCACCGATTTCAAACTCTGATGAAGTGCGGCGAACCGGGTTTTTTGGGAGCAGTCACAGCCAAAAAGCTGATCGAAACCAAACCAGAGGACATTCCCACACAGCCCCTGATCCTGAAAACGCTCAGAGACACAATTTTTAAATCAAAACCGCTGGCGTCTTCTCAACTTCAGGACTCGGAAAAACAAGTAATACCAGCAGGAAAAGAGTTTGAGATCCTAGCTTTTGCTCCGGCTCGTGGTCACATCAGATTTGCTCTCCGCAACGAGTCTTTCAAAGGTTCAGGGGTTTGGTATGTTTTCGGAGGGCACGCTCAAATTACTCAAGACAGCATTCTACTTTTTCCGAAACCGAATCCCCCAACTGTCAGGCTTGGCATTCCTTATCTATCGCAACTGGATAACTTGAACAATCCTACAGGTTCTTGCAATGTAACTTCATTAGCGATGTGTCTGGACTTTTTGAGAGTGCCACGGCGCAAACAAACCGGGCAATATGAAGACGAACTTTACGAATATGCGATGGCCAAAGGTTACAGTCGCTGGGACCCCTACGATTTAGCAAAGATTGTTAGAGATTACGGCGCTCAAGATTTCTTTACCGAGAATGCAACTATTGATGACGTTCAAGATTGGCTAGCCAGCGGAAATCCCGCTGTCATCCACGGATACTTCACGTCTTTCGGTCACATTATAGTTGCCTCTGGCTACGACAGCGAGGGATTCTTCGTTCACGATCCCTATGGTGAGTGGTTCCGAAGTGGCTACGATACAAGTGTCAGCGGTGCTTACTTGCATTATACTTACCGCTTAATCCGCAGCCTATGTATGCCTGACGGGAATTTTTGGGTTCATTTTATCTCGAAGTAATTGGGAATTGGGAATTGGGAATTGGGAATTGGGAATTGGGAATTGGGAATTGGAAAGTAACCTTGTTACTACTGACTAATGATACTAAATCCGGGTTCATTAACTTCTTTATCACTAAGCGGTTGAAACCGCTACCAACGCGATCGCACAAACGAAGTCCCTCTCTAAGAGACTAAGAGATAAAGCGAGTATTTAACCCGGATTTGATATAACAACAGTCAACAGTCAACAGTCAAATAACTATTAATTTTCATGCTCAAATCCAGCCAAGTCGATCGCGTAATCGGAGCACTGGTAGAAATATAGTCAACTCCGGTTTCCGCTACACTTCTAATTGTTTCTAAAGTAACATTGCCGGAAGCTTCAATTTTCATCCGATCGCTCTTTTCGCGAATTATTGCCACAGCCTGCCGCATCAAATCAAAGGACATATTATCTAACATGATAATATCCGCTTTGTGCTGCAAAGCTGTCTCTACTTCAGCAATAGTTTCGGTTTCGACTTCGATTGTCAGCGGATAGGGGATAGAATTGCGAATTAGGGCGATCGCCTCTGCAATTCCCCCAGCCGCCGCAATGTGATTGTCTTTAATCATCACCGCGTCATCTAAGCCCATCCGGTGATTGCAAGCACCGCCGACTTGAGTTGCGTATTTTTCCAACAATCTCAATCCCGGCGTTGTCTTGCGCGTATCCACTAATTGCACGGGTAAATCGGCAATTTTGTCAACATATTTCTGAGTTAAAGTAGCGATGCCGCTCAAACGCATTGCCAAGTTTAAGGCTACTCTTTCTCCGGTTAGCAGCGCATCGAAATTGCCGGAAATCTCGGCGATTACTTCTCCTTTTTCGCACAGTTTCCCTTCTGGTACTTGGGGGATGAAACTGAGGCCGCTGTCTAAAATTTTAAATGTGCGATCGGCAATTGGCAATCCTGCAATGACTCCAGCTTCTTTGACAATCCATTTAGCCGTACCCTGGATGCTGTTTGCGGGAAATAAGGCGGATGTTGTGCGATCGCCCCTACCGATATCTTCTAGTAGCCAGTTGTGCAATAGGGAGTCTAAAACTATCCAAGGCGGTAATATTGCTGTCATGTTTTTGTCGGTTGTTATATCAAGTTTAGGGCGATCGGTGGGACGGAGAAACCGGGTTTTTTACGAAAACACTGGATTTGAGCCTTTAACGCTGGTAAAAAACCCGGTTTCTTTGGTATTTATGCGTAAATCATAAGCCAGATTTGGGATGATATCTATTAGGAACGATAGTCGATCGGGTAATTTTAGGCAAGTTGCAAAATAATGAGGGTGTGAGTGCGATCGGGGGCGCTTCCCTTCGGGATAGCTTCGCTTCACGGGATTTGGGAGGCGGGGGCGATTCTACTACATTAGGACTTACGCATGGGGGTCCAGAAACCGGGTTTTTTACCGAATCTGTGGGCTTGAACACGTCTTTTCGTAAAAAAACCCGGTTTCTTTGGTCGGAGTGCGTCTAGGAATCTAAATAATGGGGTATTCTGTTGCTGACTTTGGGTGTGGGTGCTTTAATGGAGTGGATGGGTTGCGATCGCGGGAAAAAACAATGATACAGCCAGTCATTTTAGAAAAATTAGCAGAACTCCCTGAGTCACTTCAGACAGAAGTGCTTCATTACATTGACTTTTTGATTGAAAAGCAAGCTAAAAACTCAACCCAAGAAAAGCCCACAAAGCGAGGCGGACTTGGAATTTGGAAAGATAAAATCAGGATGTCAGATGATTTTGATGAACCTCTCGAAGATTTAAAGGATTAACTCTGCTTGACGAGCTTGTTATAGTAGAAGTATTGTCTAAAATGACAACAGTCTAAATGGTAACGCAATCATGTCCTTCAATTTTAATATCCCTCGAACTACAGGTGAACCACTCAATCTCACTATCAACGTGGGAGACAAAGTTTTTATTATGGGTGCTAACGGCACCGGAAAGTCCAGTCTGATGCAACATTTATATATGAGCCTTCATTATTATGGTCAGACTAATAATGTGCGACGGATATCGGCGCATCGCCAAACTTGGTTTTCTTCCACCACAATGGATTTATCGTCTCAGCAAAAGCGAAATTTTGAAAACAATATGCGAAGTGGGGATACTAATCTAGATTCACGCTGGAAAGACGATTATGCTAGCCAACGTGCAAGTATTTCGATTTATGACCTCATTGACGCTGAGAACGTACGTGCTCGCTCAATTGCTGGTGCAGTCGATAGCCAGAATATGGAGTATGCAAAAACTCTTTCCAAAGAAGATGCTCCTATAAAGATTATCAACGAGCTTCTACGTCTTTCAAATATTCCTATTGAGATATCTGTCGGTGAAAACGATCAGGTAGTTGCAAGCAAATGTGGAGGTACTCCTTACAGCGTTGCGGAGCTTTCAGACGGCGAACGTAATGCCTTGCTAATCGCAGCGAACGTGTTAACCGTTAAGAGTGGTACTTTAGTGCTAATTGATGAGCCGGAGCGCCACCTTCATCGCTCCATCATTTCACCACTCCTAACACATTTGTTCTCTAAGCGAGATGATTGTGCATTCATCGTATCTACACATGATGTGATGCTGCCCCTCGACAATCCGAGTGCGCGTACATTGCTCATTCGGGACTGCACCTACGCGGGATCTTCTGTAAGTGGTTGGGATGCAGATATTGTTCCCCCCGAAACAGAGATTGATGATGACATCAAGAAGGATATCCTTGGTGCGCGTAGAAAGATTCTATTTATCGAAGGCACTGAGAACAGCCTTGATAAGCCACTTTACAGTCTAGTGTTTCCAAATGTCTCCATTATTGCCAAGTCAAGCTGTCGAGATGTCGAACATACCGTTTCTAGCATCCGGGACTCTGCCAACCTTCACTGGGTTCATGCTTTGGGCATTGTTGATAATGATCGGCGACCAGAAACTGACATTAATCGGCTTAAGGATAAGGGCATATATGCGCTTCCGGTCTTTTCAGTTGAGTCGATATATTACCATCCACATATTCAATGCCTTATTGCACAACGCCAAGCAAATCTTATTGGAGGCGATGCTTCCACATACCTTGATAATGCTAAAGCTGCTGCCATGAGAAAAATTAATGAAGGTATTCAATCTCTAAGTATTAAAACTGCTGAAAAAGCAATTCGTGAGGAGTATTTTCGCAACACGCCTAAGAAAGAAGACATTAATAATCGTAGACCCGTAAATGTTTATATCGATGTGAATGAGTTTGTAAGACCAGAGTTGGAACGGCTAGAGAATGCACTTAATAGTGGTAATTTTACCGAACTAATTTCACAATACCCAGTTCGTGAAACAGGGGCATTAACTAACATTGCAAAGGAGCTTAAATTCCAAAAACGTGAAGATTATGAGGGGGCTGTACGAAAACTATTAATGGATAACACAGAGGCTTTAAATTTTGTTAAATCTCTCTTTGGTACCCTAGCTTCAGACATTGAGGCAGTATGATTGCGTACAGTCATTGATGTAAAAATTCTAGGGTCTTACCCTAATCCTAACTTCTATCACACATCCTTTATGGTTATGATTGTGTTAAAATAAAGACGACTGAAAGAAACAATTATTATGACGATTCGTGATATCGTGATCGCCCTTATTGCAGCAACTTCCCGAATCATTTTTGCCAGAAGTCAACGACTTCCTCGACTTTGTGATGCACAAGCACCAAAATAGAATAGCTGAACCCAAACTCCCAGACGATATTGCTAAAGCTTGGGCAAAAGGGTTCGAGGAGGCCGATCGCTACTTACAACAAAATTGTGTATACCGCCTATAAATGGAATATGCTGTATCTACTTCAATCTCATCCAAAGCTCAATGGCACTGAAAAAGTGAGCAAAAAAAAATCTGTAAGGCAATATCTGCGTAGATAATTGCCTTACAAACCAAAATATCTCTCTCTAGTATGCCCAATCGTGCGTCTATTCTCAAGCAACAATTTTTACAGAGCGTCGCCTTACCCTGGAAAGAATTGCTACCAGAGTCTAAAGTCAAAGAGCTTCTGGCCTTGGAGGATCTCAGGTACTACAACAGCGTCTATACACCGATAGTGACCTTATGGGCGATGGTATCTCAAATACTAGATCCAGACAAAAGTTTGAGTCAAGCGGTGAAGCGGATGAGTACCTGGCTGAGTGTAGCTGGAGTCAAGCCTCCTTCTTCAGACACGGGGGCATACAGTAAAGCTCGTCAACGACTACCTGAAAGATTTGTCCAACAGTTAGTACCCGTAGTGGCAGAGGCACTAGAAAAGCAAGTTCCTCCACAACAGCAATGGTGTGGACGACAGGTGCGGGTACTAGACGGCACAACCGTGTTGATGAGTGATACCCAGGCCAATCAAGCCGAGTATCCGCAACACAGCAATCAAAAAACTGGGTGTGGATTTCCGATTGCAAAAATGGTAGTAGTCTTTTCATTGCTCACAGGTGCAGTGGTATCGGCTGGTATTGCTTCATTGGCGACGAGCGAGATTGTGATGAGCCGCCTGCTGTCTGCAAATTTAGTTCCCTCCGATGTGATATTAGCCGATCGAGCTTACGGCAATTATGTCGATTTAGTTTTGGTAAAACAGCAGGGAGCAGACGCTGTTTTTAGGAAAAATCATCTCCGTAAAACGGACTTAAGGGCGGGGTAAGAAGTTGGGAATTGGCGACCATCAAGTAGTCGGGAATAAGCCCCAACAGTGTCCCAAACACATGAGTAATGAGGAATTTGAGGAATTACCATCTAATTTCATTGTTCGGGAAGTCTGCTTGCGAATTCAACGCCGTGGCTTTCGACAAGAGCGTATTATTGTAGTCACAACGTTACTGGATGCCCAGCGCTACACTGTTCAAAAATTAACTCAGTTATATGGACGGCGCTGGTCTGCTGCTGAAGTTAGTCTCCGGCATCTTAAAACAACGAAAGAAAATGGAGATGTTAACAGCTAAAACTCCGGCAATGGTCAGAAAGGATATCTGGACACACTTATTGGCTTACACTTTATTACGTACCATTATGTGGCAGGCCGTATCTTCGTCAGAACATACAGCTTTTCAACTCTCCTTCCAATCAACTCGGCAGCAGTTTAATCAGTTATTGACGCTGTTGGCAGCTACAGGAAAACACCAACAGCGACAATGGCATCAATTTCTGTTGGAGCAGGTCGCAACTAATTTACTCATGATGCGACCCGATAGTTCCGAACCAAGGGTGTTGAAACACAGACCGAAGCCGTATCCTCGAATGCAGGAACCTCGCTCTATCTTAAAAAGTAAACAGGCTAGGTGATTGAGACTTTTTCAGTGCCATTGAACTATAGTGGGGAGTGACAAAAACTTATCGGGTCGGGTTTCTAATGAGAAGTATAAAAACAAGTTGCCACAATTAAAATATGCAGTAGCTATTTTATCAGACGAGAAGTACAGTCAGAACTTGTCTAAGTTGAAAGATGTTGTAGATGTCTTACAGCAGATTCCATGTATATGTGGTACACTAGATTCAGTAGCCTCACCAGAAAAAATGAAAGCTTATTCAATAGAGTTTCGT
>NZ_JAUBSA010000058.1:0-43194 GCF_036702115.1 Microcoleus sp. LAD1_D5
TGTTCTGAGTGCAATTTATCTCACTTAGCCCCAGTCTCCCATAAAATAGGTACTTTATTTCCGCCATGCTGTACTAGATACCATACTCTGCCATTAGTATTCAAATCTTGCCTTTCGTTTCGTAAAACAAGCCGCAGCCATTAGACATCACCGATGAGGAGTCTACAAGCCTTATTGCGTTAAGGCTGGAAGCTTAAATTCGGTTGGCGTCTATTGTGCTCAGGGCAAAATAAAACTGCGCCGACACTACATTATGCGGGCAGAGTTATAATTGATTGAGTTATTAAAGCTGTTAAGCTGTTACTGGGGCTATTGACCGATAACTTCAGGACAATACCACCGCTCAAGGCTAATCATAGATTTTTGTCACAAAACGTTACAATGATTTCCGAAATTTTTAGGATGACTATTGAACGCTACGGGATATCTGGAAAACAGTTATCCAAGTTTTCAGGCGTTAGCGAGAATCATATTTCTGAGTTTCGGCGGGACAAGACAGGCATCTCTACGGAGGTGCTGTGGAAATTAATCGAGGCAATGGACCAGATTAAGCCGGGAGCCCGCGTTTACTTCTGTAATCGGCTGACGGGTGGAGAGGGATTTGGCAACAGCAGCCAGATGTCAGTGCCAAAGCAACTAGAGTCTTTGTTAGATATGCAGATATTGGTTGATGGACTCTCTGACGACAGTTTGGCCTTGCTACTGATGGTAGTGGCGGCGCGGATTAAGAATAGTGTTTCCTCTCCTGCTAAGGGTTTTGAGCTAATTGGCTAATAATTTAACGGCCTGTTTGTATAGGCAAGAATTCCACAGCTCTTGCCTCATTAGACCTCTCCGAAATAAAAATTGCTAGTGCGATCGCCGATAGTATAAAATAGGATTTTACCGTTACCAAAAATATGAGTCAGCTTCAGGAATATATTGATAAGCCTCCATCTGAAACTCAAAGGTTGCTAGGTATGAACTACGAACAACTAGATAAATTTAATTAATTGTTCACGCTGAGGGTTTACACGCTCAAAAACAAGCAGAAATAGAGCAAAAAAACGAGACTTATTAAGGCGGCATGGGGCCGCCATCGTAAGTTAACAGATGCTACTGAAATTCTATTAACTTTATTTAACTTGCATCAACTTTCGATATTTAAAATGTTAGGAATACAATTTGATGTGAGTGAAACAACAGCTAGCGGGACTTAAACAAATTTTAAGCCCAAACCAAGCCTAAACGATCTTTATATGCAGCTTGGGCGTCCATGTTTTCTTGCAGCCCGCGCACAAATCTATAAGATATAGCTCTTCTCAAAGAAAGCTTCTAAGGCCTCACTAAATGTCTCTAATGGTTCCTTGGTTCATCGTCGTCTCAGTCCCCCAGTTAATTGATGCCAAACAATAAAACTGTATTATCCCAATTGGTCGCCTGTTCCTTGTTTGAATCAAATTGATAGTATAGCAGAAAATTTATGGGCAAAGGCCGATGACAGTCGAGCGATGGGGTAAATTCTAGAGATTTAATCGACTTGGCTATTCAAAGGTTAGCGACTCCGATTCCTCAAAAGGCGATCGACAAAGCTGAAGCAGCTTATCAAGTTATGGAACCGATCGATCGATTCAGTATTTTCAAGATCGTCCTGATTATCGGGAAAAATGCTATGAGGTTTTGAGTATCGCAGAGCCAAATAAAGTTATTAACGGTATAGATTTACTCGCTCAGGATTTAGGCGGCGAAATAACAGTCAGGACATTTAGCGAGACTATAAATGATCTTGACAATCCTTCGTTTCCAGGCTCTACGCCGACTTTAGCCGAAATTTGCATAAAAATAAAATTTTGCCGGATAGATGTATACCCCCCATTTCTCTAGAGCGCGGAAATTCAAAGTGAATCAAAAAGCTAGTCTGTAAGCAGCGATCTAAAAACCCGGTTTTTTCAAAAAACCGGGTTTTTAATCAAGTTTTGAAGGTTTCTTAATAAGCTAAAACACATTTAATTTGCACAAACAAAACCAATAAAAATCTTGTGTGGTGTCCCGCCCGCCCTTTCATCCATCCGCCTCCATCGTCCCGCCTGTGCGAGGGATCGGTTCAAAAAAAGCGATCGCGTTCCTTAAACTTTTTGTGGCTTTGGCTAATTTACAATTCTGCTGTTGAGCTATGGAGCAATCGCCTGACTCGATTCAATCTTTGCTGACGAAGCTGTTCGGCCAGCATGGCGTTAATTTCTCCTAATTCTAAATTGACTTCTTGAACCTCCATCCGAGTTCGGCGGAGGTTAGATAGCAAACGTTTGGATGTTTCGGGAGCGGGGATGCGCGGTTGTTTATTCATGGCAAATTATATTCCATCTTAACTTCTTCAATACTACGCTCCAGTGCCGGAATCTTTGCTTGGGTTCGTGCTATAGCTCGTTCTAGTAATTGTAGCATATCAGGAGACGCAACAGGTTGAGATTGGGCAATTTGAAGCTGGATAGTAGATAGTTGAGAGTAAGAGGATTCAGCATCTTCGGCTGCACTTTTCATTTCATCCAGTGCGGTAATCGTTGCCTCTGTCTCTCCACATAGTTCAAAAATGGTTAATTCCAAGGCTAAAGCTTCATTGACAATATCTAAACCCTGCTGTTTTATTTGAGTGATAATTTCACTGGTTCCTGATGTAAATCAGCCCTATTTACACCCCCTATAAAAACTTATTGTCATTAAATTTTAGCCTAAAATAGTGTAAAAGAAAAACGCGATGGCTGTAACATCCCCGATTTATTTAAGAAGCAGTCGGGCTGGTGAGTGTTTTTTTGAGGTGGGTCTACTTAATAACTTATTTCATGTTATCATAAAATCACTTGAGAGCAGAAGGGAATGGCAATGCAAACCCAAGAAAAACCAGCAATCGAAAAGCAACCACAAACAGAGAAACGCTACTACACGCCAGAGGAATATCTCGCATTAGAAGAAAGTGCGATCGACAAAAGTGAATACCTTGATGGGGAGATAGTACCAATGTCAGGCGGAACAGCAAACCACAACAAAATCGCTGGGAACTTTTACAAAAAATTCCCCTTGACTGTGAATGGTCAAGATTACGAGACATTTATCAATGATGTGCGCCTGTGGATACCCCAAACTCGCCGCTACGTCTATCCCGATATCATCGTCATTCAAGGAGAACCAGTCTATCAAGGAAGTAACAAAACAATTGTCACAAATCCTCTGCTAATCGTCGAGGTTTTATCCAATTCAACCAAAGACTACGATCGAGGTGGTAAATTTCTCGCCTATCGCTCAATCCCGGAATTTCGAGAATACATTTTAATTGACCAATACAGCTATCACATGGAACAATTTGCTAAAAATTCTAATGGAAAATGGGTATTAACAGAATATGATTCAGACGAATCTGTATTAATCCTAGAATCCGTAGAATTTCATATGTCGCTGAGAGAGATTTACGCACGAATTGATTTTGATGTTAAAGACGAAGAAGTCAACCAGCCAACAAGTGAAATTCAAGCATAAGATCGAGTCCGCGCCAACTTGTTCAAACACCTGGTTTGTGTGGGACTTTTTCTCGATCGTGAGGTTTGAGCAAGCTCGCCGGATCGGGCCCTGCGGGGATAATGCAGCCTGGATTCAGCGGGAATAAATTGCCGTAATAATCACGCTTCACAGCCTCTAAATCGCAAGTGCCAGCAACTCCCGGTAACTGATACAAGTCGCGCAGATAAGCTCCCAAATGCTCGTAATCCTGAATGCGGCGCACATTGCATTTGAACAAGCTGTAGTAAACTGCATCAAAACGGAATAGAGTAGTAAATAGCCGCACGTCTGCTAACGTCACCCGATCGCCACAAAGGTAACGACTCCTCAAGAGCGATCGATCGATCTCGTCTAAAACAGCAAACAATTCACTACCAGCCGAGTCATAAGCAGCTTGAGATTGCGCGAAACCGCAGCGATAAACGCCATTATTCACCGATTGGTAAATCTTCTCATTCCACTCGTCAATTTGTTCTCGCAAATCCAGAGGATAAAGATCCATTTCAGGATTGCTAGCAAACTCGTTAAACTCCGAGTTTAGCATTACAATAATTTCCGAACTTTCGTTATTGACGATCGCCTTTTTCGAGTCATCCCACAGCACCGGCACTGTACACCGCCCCTGATAGCCCGGTAAAGCCAACTGGTAAAGTTCCGGCATCGTGTTGCAGCCAAATGTCTCCGACTCCATCACCCACATTCCCCCTTCAGAGGGATAGACAATAGACACGGATATCGCATCTTCAAGCCCTTTGAGCGCTCTCGTCACCAGTGTGCGGTGCGCCCAAGGGCATCCCGTACCCACGAAGAGGCGGTACCGTCCCGCAGCGGGCCCGTGAGGGTTGTCTGGTGCAGTGCTGACAAAGTTGCGGAAACTGCTGCTGGGGCGAATGTATGCTCCGGTGCGATCGGGTGGTGCTAGTTTTGACATCATTAATTGCCACATTGATGTCCAGACAAATTTGCCGAGCTTGACTGTTACGGATGAAGGAAGCGATTTGTTTTTCACAATGCGATTAAAAGAGGTTTGCTAAACATAATCTGCTTATTTTAACTCACATTGCGAGGTTTATTCCCTCGTCCCTAGGATCTGCCTGGAAACGCAGATGCTTTGGCTCTGGCTCGAGCTTGGTTTTGAGTTATAATAATCTACTAAGTCCTTGGCGCTTAACTCAAATTTATGGATTTCACAGGCACTTTAAATCAGATCGTCGCCCTCAGCGTTCAAGATCGGATTCGTCTTGTACAAGCAATCTTAGACAGTATAGCGGCAGAACAGGTTCACCCAGACCTGACAGACTTTCAAAAGCAGGAAATCGATCGCCGAATTGATGATTCTGAAGCAAATCCTGATAATGTGCTGACTTGGGAAGGAGTTAAAGCTTCAGTCAAAGCACGAAAATAAACTATCAATTATGCGTTAGTATTCCGTCCAGAAGTTCGTGAAGAAGTTGATGAAGCATACACTTGGTATGAAAGTCAGCAACTAGGACTTGGTGACGAGTTTTTAGACTGTATGGACGAAATGCTCGATCAAATTTGCCAGATGCCGGAGTCCTATCCAGTTGTCTATCGCGATCTTCGGCGATCGGTGGTGCGTCGCTTTCCCTATGCTGTGTATTATCGCATTCTATCAAGCCGAGTGATAGTGACCGCCATTTTTCACGGGCGCAGAGACTCAACAGCATGGCAAACGCGAACCTACTAACAAGTTCCCTCGTTACCATGCTCTGCCTTCCTCTGTTCCCTCACCTGGGAACGACTTTTCTAGGATCGGCCGGAGGCTATTTCAGCATAAGCTCGATCGATCAATCGGCGAGCAACCGTCTGAATTCCCGTATGTTCGTAATAATTGGTAGTCATGTCTAAAAACGCCGCCACATAATCCAATTTGTCATCGGTAACATCAACGTATTGCTTGAGATGGCCTAAAACTATGGCGGGAGTTAAGCCGCGAGACTGTACTAAATTGTTCATCCAACCTTGGGCTGAAGCGAAAGTTGTTGTCACAAATCCGAACTTTTGTGAATTATTTGCACCGGGAATTAGGTTGCTGATATTTTGGAATGTTGAGTTTTGCTGCAAGGTTGAAGGATTCAATCCGCCTAGGGTATTTTGTGCTACTCGAATGAAGTCCGGGCCAAGGGGAATTAAACCGTCAGCACAAACTAAAGCAGCCATCCGCATCAGAGATTCGCCTTTGTAATGGGATAAATAATTACCAAAGCTTCCCACATTGTCAAGGGAAATATTGTTAAGTTTGCAGTAGGCAATTAGCTCGATCGCCACTTTGACGCACAAGTCGATCGTTTGAGTTGTGTCAGCTTTGGGAGTGAGGCGGTTGAGAAAGGAAAGAAAGCCAATGTTTTCGCCGATTTTATTCGCCATAGCCGTTGCACCTAACGCAGTATCGGCGCTGTCTGCTAACTGGTAAAGCCTGACTACGCCTTGATATGGCTCGTTGGGGTTAGCGTAAAGCTCGATCGCGCGATCGCGAATTTTCTCAACTAATTTGCGCTTTGTTTCCCCTGTCACCGCTTGAATAGTATTATCAAAACCCGTGAGATTGTTCCACTCCCCCGGAACCACAAAATCGAGGGATTTGAGCATCATCACAGTGACGCCCCCAGACGGCAAATTGTCAACCAATTCCACAATAGATTTGCTCATCACAAACTCCTGAATAGCCAGATTTAAAGTGTTCTTCCAAATACTCCAACTTCGGCAAATCCGATTCCAGATTCCAGATGAATTCCCCAGAAGGAAGTAGGTAAGCACAAATAAATATTATACCACCCGATCCACTTTTGCCCTACTCTGATCTTTTCTCTCTTCTCTAACTCTGCGTTCTCAGCGCCCTCTGCAGTTCATTTAAAAAAGTCTTTTTCCCAAAACATTTGCATTTCACTCGCCCTCACCAAGTTAAGTTTCATTATATCGATCGACTCAAAATCCTCGCACTGTGTTAAAATAAGTGGCGCAAAATAGAAAAACATAAAACATGACGGTTGCAGTTAACAAAACTCCGGGATTAGCCTCGCGCTTAGTAAATGGCGTCCTTTCCATCAAGCCTTTGGCTAATCTAGCCAAGCACCAAGCGCGGGAAATGATGATAACAAGAGCCGAAAAAATTGGAGTGCATTGGCGACAAGAATCGCAAGCACTTTTAGCTCGAAATTGGGATGCAGAATTGCTCAGTGTCCAAAATTCCGATCTGGTTTACCCGAAATATTATCTAACTTCATTTCACGCTTATGAAAAAGGTAATATGAGTTGGGAAGCTGCTACAGAAGTAGAAGTTGCCGCCCGTACAGTTCACGCGGGAATTTGGCCGGAAGCGGGTGCAGAAGGCGATGCTAAACTCCGCGCCAGCTATCACGAAGTCATCAAATCTCAAATTGCTTCTTCACCGCAGGATATTGTTGATTTGGGATGCAGTGTGGGAATGAGTACCTTTGCCCTTGGGGATGTTTACCCGGAAGCGAAGATGACTGGGGTGGAGTTGTCGCCTTATTTTTTAGCAGTTGCTAAATACCGTTCCCAACAGCGAGAATCTGAATCTTTAAATCAAAAATCTCCGACTTGGGTTCACGCTGCTGCTGAATCTACTGGTTTGCCGGCGGCGGCTTTTGATTTAGTTTCTATTTGTTTAGTTTGTCACGAATTGCCGCAGAAAGCTACTAGAGAAATATTCCGGGAAGCGAGGCGTTTGCTGCGTGTTGGCGGACATTTGACAATTATGGATATGAATCCTCAGTCGGAAGTGTATGCCAAAATGCCTCCTTATATTTTGACTTTGCTCAAGAGTACGGAGCCTTATTTGGATCAGTATTTTGGGTTAGATATCGAGCAAGCTTTGGTAGATTCCGGTTTTGCACAGCCGACAATTACTTGCAATACAGTCCGACACCGGACTATTGTTGCTAAGGCAATATAGCGGTTTTCAGTAAAGTGAAGTACAGATATCGGGTAGGACACGGCACTGCCGTGTCTAAAGCTGTATTTATTTAATTCGATTGAAAACTGCTATAAATGGTAAAGTTGCATAGATATTATTCAATCCTTGGGGCGGTGCGTGAGTGTAAATAGTCTAATCTGTGGATTTAAAAATTTCTGCTATCGCACCCCCTACTGATAAATAATGGCGATGCTACCGGATTTGATATTAGACAGCCGTAGAAGCTATTCACAGCACCATTTGTTAGACATTTTGATAGAACCCTAAAAGAAGGACATGAGCATGAACCCGACCGACCCCTCTCAAAACATCATCGATTGTTTGCAGGTTATCTTGGATGCCACTGCATCGAAAAATTACGAGCTTTTTACTACAGTCGGTGATGCAGGCTACAAAGCGAGCATTACACAAAAAATGTTTGACGATGTTAGCGAGCAGCTTGCTTCCCGCCTGCAAAAGGGATACTCAATTAATTATTTTGGTGAGATAAAACAAGGTAATTTTCCGATTTATTTGTGGAAGCTGAGTTTTGAAGATGGTGGAGATGAATTTGTGGCACACATGACTATGAATGGAGACAAAGTTGCGGGGATTTTCATCGAATAATATATCTTGCTTGAGACGGCGTTTTACTGAATCTAACGCCGATCGCCCACAACCGTTAATCGAAATCGATCGGGCGGCACAAAGGTGATTCCCCGGCGGGCGGGACGAATTGGCCGATCGAGATTCGATACAAACTCACGGGAAGACAGCACTGTGGCTAAAACCAGCTTCATTTCAAACAGCGATAACGCCATCCCGATGCAGCTTCGACTCCCGCCTCCAAACGGTAAAAATTCAGAGGCGGAAAACTTGCGGTCTAAAAAGCGATCGGGATTGAACCCGGCGGGATTTTCGTAGGTTTCAGGGCGACGGTGCGCCAAATAGACACAGGGGATTAAAATCGTTCCCGGTTGATATGTATAGCCTTCGAGTTCGATCGTCCGTTTCACCTTGCGCGGCTGCGAAATTAAGGCAATTGGATAAACCCGCAGCGCTTCCTTGCAGACTGCTGTTAAGTAGGGCGACTGCGAAAGTGCGATCGGATCGGGATTTTCGCCCAATTCATCCAATTCCTGCCGCAACCGACTAAGGCATTCGGGAAACTGATGCAGCCAGTAAAACGCCCAAGTCAACGCCGATCCAGTCGTTTCATGTCCCAACAACAACAGCGTCATCAACTGATCGCGCAATTCTCGATCGCCGATCGATTCGCCGGTGTCGTAGCGGGCCATCATCAACACTGACAGAATATCCGTGCGAGACGAATCGAGAGAATGCGATCGCCTCTCGGCAATTTCCGCATAAATCAGCGAGTCAATCTGCGCCATCTGCTCCAAAAACTGCCCCCACGGGCTCCAAGAGCCCAAATTTTGCTGCAACGGTTCAAAGAAAAATTGTATAGAGTACAGCTCAGAAGTGATCGCCTCTAAAAGCTTACTGAGCAATTGTTTCAGCCGTTCGTAGCGCTCTCCCGGCACTAATCCAAACACGACTTGCAAGATTACTTGCAGTGAAATTTCTGACATTTCTTCGCGGACTGCGATCGCATCTGGGGCTTTCCAGTCGATCGTCTGCTTTTTCGTCAAATCAACAATCAAATGCCCTTGACTGTGCAACTGTTCGCGATGCAGCGCGGGCATTAATAGCTGTCGCTGTCGCAGATGTCGCGGCCCTTCATTCATAATTAGGGATTCATTTCCCACCAGCGGGCGAAATACGTTGGTCACTTTGCCAAACTCAAAGGCATCGGCTAACGTCGTAAACACCGCCTGAATCGCTTCTGGACTGCCCAGAAACACCACGGGGGGCGAAGCGGGCCCCAACACGCGGGCGGTAAATGTATCGCCGTATTTGGCAGAGTAGCGATCAAAAAATGCGATCGGGTCAGCTACCAGCGAAAGCGTTTGGAACAAAGCAGGAGAACGTGATCCGGTAGGCAGGGTCATTGAAAAACTGGCGATACAGCAATATTTCTAGTGTATTATCGATCGACCTTGCACCCTGAAATTTATCTGCGATCGATTGCTTCGGCAAGTAGCAAAAATAGTAATGCTATCGGGATCGATCGCAGATTGTACGGCTAGCTTCCCAACCTAACATGACTGTTTTACGCTCTACTCCCCAGCCATAGCCACCGAGTTCTCCAGATTCTCGAATGACTCGGTGACATGGAATTAAATAGCCGATCGGATTTTTACCGATCGCATTTCCTACAGCTCTAGCAGCAGTTGGGCGTGCTACCAGTTGAGCTATAGTTTGATAAGTTGCGATCGCACCAAATGGCAATTGCAAAAGTGCTCGCCAAACTTGAATCTGAAAGTTAGTGCCTTTTACCAAGAGCGTTAGTGGTTTTTGCTCGCTGAGAGTTTCTGAATTGAAAATCAGGTCACGCAATGATTGAGTCGCTTGCTCATCACGAATGATTTCAGCGTTTTTCCATGCCAATCGAAGTCTTTGTGCGGCGGTTTGTTCGTCTGTTGTCTCCAAAAAATAAAGATTACAAATACCACGGGTAGTTGTCGCGATTAGAGATGTGCCAAAGGGGGTATCATGAATGCCATAGCGAATTTGCAAACCTGCTCCGCCTGCTTTGAACTCCCCTGGTGACATTGCTTCTAAGCTCACAAATAAATCGTGTAATCGTCCGGGACTCGATAGTCTCACGTCCAATGTTAGGTCTAGAAGGCTTTTAGTCTGAGTGATTTGTGACTTGGCATATTCAACTGTCAGATATTGCAAAAACCGCTTGGGGCTAATGCCGGCCCATTGAGTAAATAGCCGTTGAAAATGATATTCACTAAGTCCTATGTGCTGGGCCACAGTTGCCAGATTGGGCTGGTTTAGGTAATGTTGTCGCATAAAGGCGATCGCCCGAGCAATCCGGTGATAATCTTCGCTAGCATAGACACTCGCATTCTGCATCGAAATCATCTAGTCTAAGTCAAGGGAATTTTAATGTTTCCTTACTTTAGCCATAGAGTAGGCTCAAAGCCACCCGTTTCTTGCGGTGAATGCAGTCAGTCGATTTGAGATTTGAGATTTTAGATTTTAGATTGAAGAAAGCGACTTCACTGCTAAACCCGGGGGCTTGCGATGAGGATTCAAAGCTTTTTTCTCACTCCACGGATTCCTCGGGCGATTTGTAACCAAATTTCTTAATTGTCAATCCATTAACCGAACTTTCGCTCTCACCCTCCGCGCAACTGCGTCACCAAGTGAACTAATTCGGGTAAAATTAGCTTTTCCACAGCTAGTTTCACACCATTGCTAGATCCCGGAAGAGAAAAGACTAACTTGCCTTGATACACCCCTGCAACTGCGCGAGAGGCGATCGCCCTCGAACCAATTTCTTGATAGCTCAAAAAGCGAAATATCTCCCCAAATCCCGGTAAAATCCTGTCAAGCAAACTCTCCATCACATCATAAGTCGTATCTCGGGGAGCGATGCCCGTGCCGCCGTTAAAAATGATTGCATCCACATCTTCACGCTGGGAAAAAGCCTGCATTTGCAATACAATTTTGGCCGCATCATCTTTAACAACAGTGTAAGCTACCACAGAGTGACCCGCATCTTTTAGCAGCTTCTTAGTTAACAAGCCACTATTGTCTGTTTCTGCCGAGCGCGTGTCGCTAACAGTAATGATAGCGCAATTGACGGTTATTTTAGATAAGTCGGGGTGAGGAATTTGCGTCGTCATAGTTTCTTCTTCTAAGTAATCGGCAATCGGCAAAGGGCGATCGGCTAACTACCAATTACCAATTACCAATTACCAACTACCCATTATGCCTTGCTAAATCCTAAGCCGTTTGATTCCGAGTAGCGTTCCATAAAACGCATAAATCGATCCCATTCTTCGGGACTTCTCATTAGATAAAGAGCTTCCAAACCCGCAGGCTGACCGTTGATAAACTTAGCCTTAACCTCGCGAGTGAGGAGTTCGCCTTCTTCGTCGATCATGTACATTCCAGTAATGTCTTCGGTACTGGTGCTGCTGAGAGCTTTGGGATTTTCAAAGATAAACGTGGCAGTGCCTTGAGCTCCCGTTTTAGAACGGGTTAGGCGCACTTCGGGCACAGCATCTTCGTCTATACCCCGAGAGAATTGAATTTTAGCCATAATTTGACAGTCGAACCTTAAGGATTGCTTAATTTCTTAATGTTTAATCATAAAACGATTCGGGTACTCGCAAATCAAGACTTGGGAGAGTGGAAGTGGGTGAGAGTGGGTGAGAGTGGGTGAGAGTGAGGCAATCGGAGACAAGGGCGAGGGGATATGGGTTGGTTCTTTGTACCCCAAGTTCTCCTCTCCGTTGTCTCCCAATTCCCTTAGACGATGTAAGGAGAGTTAATAGGATCGGCCCGCTTTGTGGCTACCAGAGTTTGGTAGATGAGGGCGGATATCTCGCCACGGGTGATGTCGTGGGTGGGGGAAAGCTTTTCGCGCGCGGGATAGTTGACCACGATTTTGCGCTCTGTGGCGGTTGCTATCTCATCGGTGGCAAAACTGGGAATCTGAGCTCGATCGACATAAACGCTCAAAGAATTGGGGTTGCCGCCGCCCAACTGCAAGCCGTTTACCAAAGATACGATCGCCTGAACTCTAGTCAAATTCTGCTCCGGGCGAAACGTGCTGTCTGGATATCCAGCCAAAAAGCCAGCTCGATTAGCTTGGGCGATCGCTCCCTTGGCCCAAAAATCCGCCGCCACATCCTTAAAAACCGTCGCCTCACGGCGCGGCACCAATTCAAACGCCTTAGCCAACATAGCCGCATACTCAGCTCTAGTTACACTCTCGTAAGGTTGAAAAGTGCCGTTGGGAAACCCGCTAACAATATTCATCTTTGCCAAGCGATCGATAAAATCCTTAGCCCAGTGCGTGCTGATGTCGCTGAAGTTTAGCCCGCCAGGAGTCGGAGTTGGCGTCACATTGCCCAAATCAAATAAACCTTTCACCCGTGAAGAATTGAGCTGATTTCCCACCGCAGAAATCTTAACGCCAGTCGCATTTTGCAAGTCTAATTCACCGTTATTCAGAAAAATATTGCCGCCCAAATCTTGAGCCGTACCAATATCTGGCAGCGACTTCCCCACCGCAGTCAAACCATCTTCAGTATTTTTTTCAATGCGATTCTTGCGTAAAATCGGCTGAGATTCCCCCGCTAAAACTATACCGGAGCGATTTTCCAAAATTTGGTTATCAGCAATCAAAGGAGCCGACTGAGCTTGCAGAGAAATGCCGAAACCCGTCTTTTGAAAAATATTGCGCCGTATTGCTCCTTTAGCAGTTCCCGCCGTAATTATGCCAGCCGCTGAGTTTTCTACAAATATGTTGTCGAGAATCGCAAGATTAGCGGTTCCCGTGGCAAAAATGCCTTCGCGCTTGCATTGAGTGAAAGTGCAGTTAGCCACAGTCGGAGAAGTGGACTCAATCCAGACTCCCGTGCCGCGACTATCGAGATTAGTAACAGTTACTCCGCGCAATTGGGAATTAGTTGCTAGCAGTATGGTGATATTTTGACCCGCAGCGCTGGGACTGACAAATTTGCCGCTTCCTTGAATTAGAGTGCCTCTACCTTTGTTAGTTTCATTGCCAATAACTTTTACTACTGAGGGAATTTCCAAGGGGAATTGTTCGCCACTAGCTGCGCTGTAAGTTCCCGGTGCTAGTTGAATCGTAGTTCCTGATGCAGCGCGGGCGATCGCACGGGCTATAGTTTTGAATGGGGCTGATTGGCTGCCGACTGCGGAATCGCTGCCTGTTTGCGGGTTGACGTAAAGTGTTGTCATGTTTGTGCCCAAGAGATAATTGGCGATCGAGCTTTTGTGCAATTTTCATTGTCTGTGAACTTGACCCCGGATCTATATTCAGCTTTGATTGCGGAGATTATTTAATTGCACGATATCTGCAACATTACCAATTAGGAGTTGCAACCACAGGGGGATTCCCCCTACAAAAGACTGTATTTCTCGTTCCCAGCAACAGCATAACCAGACTTATTTAAGAAGTCCCGGATATAGGGAGGCTATTTTTTCGAGATGTTGCCAAAACCACTAAAATTTCGATCGCGAATTAGGAAAATCGAACGTTTTGCTGTCATGTACGATCGAGCGAGATTCCCTGCCCAAAAACCTTAACCGCTTCAGCTAAATCAGTTTCACCCATTAAAATGCAGCGTCTTAGCAAATCGATATCTAGCGTTTCCAATCCTGACAGTTGACTCTGAATTACTTGCTCGTAGCCATCTTCCCCAAGATGATACAGCCGCAGCGTGCCATCTTCCCAAAACCAGATTTCAGGCACGCCCAAAGCGCGATATTTTGGCAACTTGCTCAGTCCACCGCTAGTATAAATCACCTCGATCGACAAATCGGGAATCAACTTAGGTTCTCCCAAACAAAACGATTTGTCTGCTTGAGTTGAAGCTTCTGGCGTCTTCTCCTGCGTCATTGAACCAGAAGGGTAAAACTTAATACCTTGTTGCAGCAGAAAAGTGGTCACCAAATAACCGATGATTTCAGAAAAATTTTCGTGTTGGAATCCCGGCATCAGAATCTCGATCGCCCCTGCAAAAAAAGACAACTTTATGCCAGGGGAATCTTCCGAAACCTTCTGGATTAACTTGAATTGCTCCCAAGTGCCGTTGAGCACCACTCGCCCATCGAGAGTTTCCCGATCGAGAACTTGTGTCATTGACCCGCACCATTATCTCCTATCGGCATTATAACGCATTGTGCGATCGCTCCTACAGAAGATCCGTGCAGCAAATGTAGCTTCAGAATCCGAACAGTGCTTTCTAGTTCCCAGGCTATTCCTGAGAACGCAGATGCTTGGGCTCTGCCTCGCCTTAATTCCCGGTCAATTTCACAATACAAGACGCATCCAAAACCACTACAATTTGATTCTGAAAAACAGTACAACTTGTGATTGCTGAAGCTAAGGCGGGAATTTTCCCTTGTTTTAGAGAAAGCAGCGCCTGCGGTGTAGAATTAAATTGATTTAGCCAGCCATCATCCTTTACATACTGAAGAGTCAACGCCTTGCGATCGATCATCCAAAAATCAACTCCATAGCTATTAATAAAACTTTGCAATACAGCTCGATCGGGAGTGTATTGAGCGCGAATTAAATCGTTAAGTCGCTGCCGATATCTGCTGTAGTAGCCTTTCTGGTACGGCACTGCATATTCCTTTGCCACCAGAACCGAACGCTGACTAAATGTTGGCAGATGGTCAGTCTCTGCCGCGATTGAAGCAATCAAGATATCTTTAGGTTGTTGCTCAAAAAACTTGTACAAACTCGGCATTTTACCTTCTACATACCCAACTGTGGGAAATTTTTCGACCAAGCAGGGATAAAGGACAACGGCGATAGCGATTGTCGCTGTCGTAATTAGTGCAACTAGACTTTTAAAATGAAATGTTGTTGCGGTTTTTGATGCCCAATGACCGACTCCATCGATAATTAAAGTGAGAGCGATCGCACTTATCAACACAACAATAAATCGCAAGCTGTAGGCAGTATAGCGGCCTGGTTGATACAGCTTAAAAATGGTAGCGTGAGCCGCAAGAAACATCGCCGAGGATGCTAAAAATAGCTGAAGCAAAAGCCAGATTTTGCTTTGAATCTGATTTGCTAAGGGAAAAGCCGATCGCAAAAACAGCAGCAACGGAAATAGCAATCCGACACAGTGAGTTACAGGCGTAAACAGCGACTTGGGAAACATCCCGCTACCCCGCCCTGTCAACCAATAATCTTTGGGGTTTGGACGAAAAAAAGCATTTCTGCCGTTTGGTGCAAATTCAGCCATTTGCTTCGCTTCTGCTGCGGTATAAGTTGGGCCAAATTCAGAGTTATCTAAGGCGTAGGGCAGCATTACTAAAAAGATTACTCCCAAACCTGTAGTGCAAAATAGGTAATTAGTTCGATCGCCCGACAAGCGCAAACCGCCGTTTTTCCAGCATAGCAGCCGCAAAACTAAAATGCCGGCAGCAACCAAGGCGTAAGGAGGATAGAATAGTCCGATAAGTGCGATCGCTCCCAAACAAGGCAGCAAGGAACTGCGCGACAAATAATATAAAAAAGCCAGAAATATCGGATATATAAAAGCTCTTGCTGTTGCGGAAGCCAAATCGTCGGTCATCCACATATGCTGATTTAGCAGCAAAGATGCAATAAATCCAGTCATCGGCACTGGCAGCATTTCTAGGCAAAGGCCAAAACAGTAATAAGTGGAGATTAAGCCGAGAAATAGCGGCAATATTTTGTGAAAAAATAGCGGGTTAATGCCAATTGTTGCGGCTAATTTGTAGAGCGTGCTGTATCCTGCGGGGGCGACTGATTGAAAGTAATTAGCAATGAAATCGTTGGGGAATAATTCAGGATCGACAAACCGCATCATCCAGAAAACGTGCTGCCTCGCATCGTCTTGCACCATATACTCGGCGCTGAAGACCTGCTTGAGTCCTAAAATAGCATAAAGTGCGGTAAATGTCAAGCTCAAAGTCAACCAAAATATTGTGTGAGATCGGGATGTGCGATCGACTGTAGCAGTGAGAAATTTGTGCAACCGAGCTATTAATACCATTTGAGATTTGAGATTTTAGATTAAAGAATTGAGCAGGACTGATTCTCAAAACTGAGATTATATCATGCCCGCTCAATTACCTCTAATAAAAAGTGTTTGTAGTCAGGACTAAAGTCATCACTACAAACCGCTTTACTTTCAACTTCGCCTTATTTTAGATTATTTTCCAGCCCGCACGCCCGCAATTTTAAGCCGAATCCGATAAAGACTTTTACTTGCACTAATGTAAAGCGTTTTGCGATCGCTTTCTCCCCAAGCCACATTAGTCGCCGTCTCAGGTACAGAAATCTTCCCCAAAAGCTTACCATCCGGCGAGAAAATCCACACTCCCCCCGGCCCGGTGCTGTAAACATTCCCCTCTACATCAACTTTTAAACCGTCGGGAACTCCGCCTTGACTAGCGTCTTTTAACTCCGCAAAAAGCTGCTGGTTGGTAACAGTTCCGTCTGGTTTTACATCAAAAATGGCAATGTATCCCGCTTCCGAATTGTTGACATAAAGTTTTTGCTCGTCTGGTGAAAAAGCGATACCATTCGGCACCACCAAATCCTTAACCAACAGAGTTAATTTTCCGTCGGCTGCCAGCCTGTAAACACCGTAAAAACCCAACTCTTCCTGCTCTTTACTAACACCGTAGGACGGATCTGTGAAATAAATGCTGCCGTCGGATTTAACAACCAAATCGTTCGGACTGTTGAGCCTTTTTCCGTCATATCTATCCGCCAAGGTGATAACTTTGCCGTCTTTTTCTGTGCGGGATACGCGGCGATTTTCGTGTTCGCCAGTAAGTAGGCGGTTTTCTTTGTCTAAAGTATTCCCGTTGGCTTTTCCCGAAGGGCTGCGAAATACCTCAACTTGCTGATTTGAGCCGAATTTATAGATAATATTGGCGGGAATATCGCTAAACAGCAAAAAGCCGTCTGGATGCCAAATCGGGCCTTCTATAAATTGGAAATCGCTAGCTAGTTTTTCTAATTTAGCGCTGTCATCGAGAATACGTTGCATGGTATTTTTTTTGTCCGGGTTTTCCGTTTGGGCGGTCAATTTTGTTAAGTTACCCCTAACTTTTTGGCTAGGGTTGCTGACTGCTAAAGTTAATACTATCAACAACCAACTAATTGTAGCAACTTTGATTGTCATATTTGCTCATCAATGAATTACTTCTTTCTCACCATAAGATCACCGATCTCCCTCTTTACTTCTTCCTTCCTTCTTTCTTTTCTACAAAAGCGCTATCGCGCCCCTTCGCTAACAAATCTAAAGCGGTTCGTAAACTAACTATTTTGGTCATAAAAAAAGATAATTGAGAGCACTATTCAATTCGATAGTACCGTATGTAACAAAAAAATAAGCTCGAAAATGCGAGCTTAATTATATTTAACTTAAAACGTTTTACCTGTCAACAGTTAAGCGGGAAATGAAACAAATAGCGCCGCAATACCAAGAACGATCGCACCGAGACCCATCACAAAAGACCAGAAGCGGTGATAACTGTTAACCACCGTACCGCTATCGCTTTCAAGCTGAATTAAATCCATCCAAGGTGCAACACCCCGGCGGAACCAACCCAAAGTCCTAACATCCATTCCAATCAAACTTTCAACCCGTTTCATGCCAAACAGAAAATTACCAATTGGCCCAAAACGAGAAGCATATCGCAGATAAATCATTCCCGTTCTATCTTGCAATTTCAAATCAGATCCGAAGGTATAACCCGCATCGCCGCGACCAATTAATTCGCCTTGCAGTTGCGCCGGTTGACCCCGCAAAGGACTTGCATAAGGGTCAGACATTAAGGTTAAAACATCCAAATGTTCTGCTTGTTGGTAATTCGGGAACATCACCAAAGTCTTGAGCAAAATTCCCACGCCCAAACCGATTAAAGGACAAGCAACCATCATCATCGGATTTACAGCATACAGGGAAATGCCGATGGCAAAACCCACCGCTAAGCCCAGAGTTTCTGCACTGTACAGCAGCAAATCGAACACAAAATTGCCGTACAATCTCCGCTTGCTCAAATCGTTGCCTTCGCCGATAATTCGGCCCATGTCAAACTCAACATCCAAGCCTAATTGTTCGGCATAAGTGCTCAAAGCGCGAACTCGTTTACCAGTCAGCGGGTGAGTCGAGTTCAACTCCATCCACCAACCCCAGGGATTAAACATATCCCACAAAAACACTCGCCCAATCTTTTCTGGTTCCGAAGAAATCCTGTAAGCAGTGCCAGTAGATGTGGCAGCTTTGGCATCGTAAATGCCTAAAGCGCGAGTTCCTTCTAATAAGCGGCTGGGTTCGGTGGCTCTTTGTCCTTCTTCCAAAATACCGTAAGCAATTTTTACCAAAGCGCGAGACAAAGCGTTGGGATTTCCGGTTGTTTCGGCGGCAAAATGATCGGCAAAATATTCTCGCGTCCGCGACAAATACAGCAATAAATAAGTGCCGGCGATGTAAAACAAATAAGCAACAGCAGCTACACTACCCGCCGCATCTTTAGCTTTGTTGCCACCACTTCGACCCATCCTTTGAGCTGTAGTGTAAATTAAATAAGTAATCTGCACCAAAGTCGAAGCTAAAGTCATTACTGCAAAGTCCCAGTGGACGATGTGACCGAGTTCGTGGGCGTAAACAGTGGCAATTTCGTCGTCGTCTAAATAGGTAAAAAGACCTTGACTGACGACTAAGCGAGCGCTGTTGGGAAAGGAACCGTAAGTAAAAGCAGTAGGGTTTTGGTCGTCAATAATTCCTAAACGCGGAGAAGAGAGTTTTTTCTGCTTGCAAACCTTCTGAATAACTTTAGCTGTTTCGGGACTTAGGCTTTCAATTTCTGCTAGGGAAACCCAGCGAGTATTGTATAGCCAATTTTGGCTTAAGTCCATCAAGTAAGGGGATAGGAAAAAAGCAGCGATGTTAAAAATCAGAGTTATGGGAAGTGCGATCGCCAATCCGGCGACTGGATCGGGGCTGTTGAGAATCAAAACAGAGGCTAAAGATAGCGCTAACACCATACCAAACAGCATGGTGATGGTGACGCCGGAAGCTAAAACGAGATTCCCGCCAGTTTTCTGTATCAGTTTAACGCCGGCTTTGGCGGCTCGCCCTGCCTTGCGTAAAGGGGCATGAGATGACATAATAATCTCCAAAGGTTATTGACAAATGGAAATGACCGTGGGATTTTATCTATACTTCACTGTTTTAGCCTGTTAATGCGGATTGCTGTAAGGAGTCTCAACAAAAATATAGAATTTCCTCTAGAATTGTTAAGACTGAAAACCGCCCCGAAATTTATTTGTGCGGATTCAATTCCACACTCAAAATTCAAAACCCAACAATCAAAACTATTTAAAAGTTACTGCCATGTCTATTATTGAAATTGCCCAAAAAACGCGCGTATCTGCTAGAAAATTGGCAGTTTTGTCCGCTGAGTCCAAAAATCAAGCTATTGAAGCTATTGCGAAAGCTTTAGAAGCTGCTGCGCCGGATATTGTGGCGGCGAATGCTGCTGACTGCAAGGCGGCTGAGGCGGATGGAATTGCGAAACCGCTGTACGATCGCCTAAAGTTGGATGAGAGCAAGTTGAAAAGTGCGATCGCGGGCGTGCGCGACGTTGCCAAACTCCCAGATCCCGTAGGTTCCGTGCAAATTCACCGTGAATTGGATACAGGATTAATTCTGAAGCGCATCACCTGTCCTTTGGGCGTTTTAGGCATTATTTTTGAAGCGCGCCCAGAGGCGTTAATTCAGATAGTATCCTTGGCAATCAAATCAGGAAATGGCGTCATCCTCAAAGGCGGTAAAGAAGCAGTCCGTTCCTGCGAAATATTGACAAAACTGATACATCAAGCATTAGCAGAAACAGCGGTTAATCCAGAAGTCGTGCAGTTGCTAACCACGCGGGAAGAAACAATCGAACTGCTGAAAATGGATGAATATGTAGATTTGATTATTCCCAGAGGTTCTAATTCCTTCGTGCGGTTTGTACAGGAAAATACGCGGATTCCCGTGTTGGGGCACGCAGACGGCATTTGTCATTTGTACGCAGACAAAGCGGCGGATATTCAGAAAGCAGTAGAGATTTCTGTCGATGCAAAAACTCAGTATCCAGCCGCCTGCAATGCCATTGAAACTTTGTTAGTTCACAGTGCGATCGCCCCGAAATTCCTGCCCGCTATTGCCGAAGCTTTGCAGCAGAAAAAAGTCGAATTGCGGGGAGACGAAAAAACTCGCGCCATCCTCGAAAATATTGCCGAAGCAAATGAAGCGGATTGGTCTACAGAATACAGCGATTTAATTTTGTCAATCAAAATAGTAGATTCTGTGGAAGAGGCAATTAGCCATATCAATACTTACGGTTCCAGACACACAGATGTTATTGTTACCGAAGACAGCGAAGCCGCCAAAACATTTTTAAATGGAGTCGATGCGGCCGGAGTTTATCACAATTGTTCGACTCGATTTGCCGACGGTTTCCGCTACGGTTTCGGTGCTGAAGTGGGGATTAGCACGCAGCAAATGCCGCCTCGCGGGCCAGTTGGTTTAGAGGGATTGATTACCTATAAGTATCGAGTTGTTGGAGATGGCCATGTTGCCGCTAGTTATGTAGGGAAGGATGCGAAGGGGTTTACTCATCGGGATTTGTAAATCCTCGATAGGCGATAAAACCAGACACTGAAAAAGCCTGTAGATACTGAATCTTAACCAAAGTGTCCCTTCTCCTTCATCCATCCCAAAAAAAGCGATCGCCCTCGCATTCAAACAAACTTAGCTACAATAAGCTATACTGTGCTCGGCGACTCCCCAACTCGAACAATTTTCCGTTGTTTATGTCTAACTCCTCCCTCCTCGCCCCCGGTTCAACTCTCGAAAAACGCTACCGCATCCTCCGCGAATTAGGCCGCGGTGGCTTCGGCCGCACTTACCTCGCCGAAGATATCAACCGCTACAACGAACATTGCGTACTCAAAGAGTTTTCTCCGGTAGTTCACAGCCCGAAAGCTGCCGAATTGTTCGATCGCGAAGCGAGTATGCTTTACAACCTCCAACACCCGCAAATCCCCCGGTTTCGAGAACTCCTGCGAACGGATTTGGGTGGGAATCCATCTTTATTTTTAGTGCAAGATTATATCAAGGGTCAAACCTACGAAGAAATATTGATATCCCGCCAGCAACAAGGTAAAAATTTTACCGAAGCCGAAGTTACTCAACTGCTATTTCAGCTTTTACCAGTTTTAGAATACATCCACTCAAAAAATTTAATTCACCGCGATATTTCCCCGGATAATATTATTCAGCATGATGCTGACAAACTACCCTTTTTAATTGATTTCGGTTCTGTTAAGCAAATCGCAGCAAATGCCGTACTTCAGTTTAACGGACAATCGGATACGGCGATCGGCAAACAGGGTTATTCGCCAGCCGAACAAATGCGGCTGGGTAAAGTTTCTGCAGCTAGCGATTTGTACGCTTTAGCCGTCACGGCTTTGGTACTGCTAAGCGGTAAAAAGCCTCAAAAATTGTACGATATCAATAATAAAACTTGGGATTGGCGATCGCACGTCAGTGTCAGTCAAAATCTCGGTACTGTGTTGGATAAGATGTTAGCAGACCAGCCGGGCGATCGCTACCAATCCGCAAAAGAAGTCCGCGAAGCACTCAAAGATCCAAAACTCTCTCAAATTGGCAGTATAATTTCCCAAATGGTGACAATGAACTTTGTCGGCCGCCCCTTCAAAAATAGCACTCCAACTTCTACCAGTAATCATACTCCTGTTCACCAAAATCCTCAACTGGTTAATAACAACAGCACATTCAAGTTAATTCCTTGGAAAACCCTAGGGAGTTTAAGTGTGGTTTTGGTGCCAGGAATCTTAGCTTTTAGTGTAGTCAAATCTGGTTTCACATTGCCCAAGTTGCCGGATTTACCTAAATTTTCTTCGCGCCAGCAACCTCCCGATACATCCTTAGAGGAAGCCGAAATAATTCGTCAAGAAAAGATTGGGAAACGACGCAAAAATCTCAACATTAATCAAGATATATTCTATCAAAAAGTTGATGAATTATATTACAATAAATATCCCGAATTCCAAGGTCGTACCTTGACAGAAAAGCCAGAAGATGCTGAAATTAGGCGGAAATGGTATGAAGTTGCTGAGGATTTACTGGACAAGTTGGAGAAAGGAGGAGAGTTGTAAAATTTAAGATAGTATAAGAGTGATTTAACCGCAGAGGGCGCAGAGGGCGCAGAGGGAGAAGGAAAAGGGCCAACAAAGAGAGGGAAGAGAAAGATAACTTTATCTGGTTTAATACAACTTGGTATAGGCAACGCACTTTTAGTTTATTGCAAAATGGATTCTATTCAACTTACAGGAATTCGCTGTTACGGATATACGGGCTATCTGCCTGAAGAGCAAGTTTTGGGGCAGTGGTTTGAAGTGGATGTTACTCTCTGGCTGGATTTATCGCAAGCTGGAAAAAGTGATGATATCGAACATACTCTTGATTACCGCAGCGCAATTACTCTGATTCAACAGCTAGTCAAAGACTCGAAGTTTTTATTAATCGAGCGCCTAGCAGATACTATTGCTCAAGCGCTTTTACAACTACCCTTAGTGGAGAAAGTTAAACTACAACTCTCCAAACCTGCTGCCCCCATCCCTGATTTCGGGGGCCGAATTACTCTAGAAATTACTAGAAGTCATTAGTCAGTAGTCATTAGCGATCAGCCATCAGTCATTAATATTTAGTCAGTCTACTGTCTTCCCAAGCCCCGCTAAGGCGTGTTTTCAAACTACTGAACGTGAACTTCACGGCTCGAAGATTCCGCTAAATTCCCCTTAAAAATATCCAATTTGAGGCCTTTGCTTCCCCTTTTTGAAGGGGGGCTGGGAGGAATATAAGGCTTTGAAAACACGCCCTAGTTCCTAGGCACAGTCAAAACCAATCTCCGCGAGCGCACTTGATTAATCTCTGTACAGCTATTAATGAATATCTGAGAATTTGATTCTGTATACACTGTCTGTTTCTTGATTAGTCACAGGTTCGATTTTATCAATCTTGCCTTTATAGAAATAGGGTCGGATTGTATTAACGGATGGGATGTGCTTGAAGGCATAGTACAGTACCACTGGTTCCTGATGAAACTGACCGGTCGTAATATAGCCAACTAGAGCGTGTTCAAAAGAATGGTAAGCATTTTTCCAAGGCCACTGTTTGGGTAGCTCCTGAAGATTTTTGTTCGTTGAACCATCAACGCCAGTCCAAACTTCACCGTACTTCCGATCAACAAAATAGTTAAACCAGTAATCGTAAGTTTGTGGAAGGTAAATTGCTAAAGAGTGGTTTTCTAGAGCCAGTGAGGCAGTAAATTGGTCTAGTTCTGCATATATCCACCAATCTTTATTTATGTTAACTTTACCCCCTTGATTGATTTCGGATGCCCAGGAACCCGATTTAGGGAGATAGGCTCGTTCTAGAACCTTCGGCCCATTTTTTTCGGCAAACTTGACCAGTGTCTGGTTGCCACTAAGTAAACCAGCCATACGGATCATCCACATCGCTTTGATAGTGTGTCCAAAATCAACTTTTATGTTTTGGATATCCCTATCTAAGGGTGAATTGGCGGCATAAAAAAACAAATTATCATTAGGAGAATAGAATTGGTCAAGCATAATATTTGAAATATCTACCAAATCCTGTTTCCATTCCGCTTGGTATGGTTCAGGCAGGATTGGAGTAATCAGAACCATGTATGCGTTCATCTGGTCTAGTTGAGCAGTCAAACGCTTATCAAGAGCTTTCCCATCGTCTCCGTCTTTTAACTGCCACTGTAGCGCCTTCAGTTTTGGGTTATAGTATGTTTTGAGAATATAATCTTTGACGGCTAGAATGTCGGGCAAGACTTCTGGATCACGGGTCAAGTAGTAATAAAAGCTGATGCCCAGAAGAGAATAAGCCAATTCTTGAGGATTGCGGTACTCAACCGATGGTTGCCAGGACTTTGTTTCACCCTCCCAGAAGGCATAGGTTCCGCCATGTTTGCGATCGAAACTATTCTGACGTAGATAATCTACACCTGCTTTCGCATACTGCAAATACTTGGGGTCACCCGTTAAGTGGAAGGCTACTCCATAGCCATAGATTTGCCGAGATATAGAAACAACATAGTTGCGATTCATTATCAGCCAACTGTTGCCTTTAATTTCCGGGCAGGGATTGCTACGGTCAAGCAGTGTTCCATCGTTACAACGAACAGAAGGGAAATTGCCGATTGGATCTCCTAAGGCAGTCGGCATCGTCCAGAAGGGAAGAAGTTCATTCTGCACATGATTCAACCAACGTTGGGCAGTTGGGAGTTGGGAGGGAATATGGTTAGTAGAGGTTAGGAGAGGCAGAATAACTTGATGCTGAGAATAACCTTGTCGCCCATTGGTAGCCCCAGAAGCAACTCCAAAGTAGCTACCGAAAGGTAAAACGCACAGCAAACAAACAGCTAAAGAAGTGATGGTAAATTGGATCGGATTCCAACGCATATTTGTATAGAGGAAGAGCGAAATGTTTGTTTGTTTACTCGATCGCTATCGGGCTAAGAAAGTCCTTCCAAGAGGCAAATAACCCAAAAATCGCTAAGCCCCCCAAAACATCGGGGGGGGACAAGAGTATTTCTCAAAGTCCCCCTTATTAAGGGGAGTCGCTGTTGCCAGAGGGGTATCCCAAGTATCGCGGTGCGACGTGGATTTAGGAGGCTCTAGACTCGACTACAAGCGAGATTTACAGAGGTTTTCAGTCTTAAGTTGACACCAATGCCTACTGCCTATGACTAACTGACTAATTACCACTTCAGCAAATTAAATTCTTCCATGTCTACGGTATTGCGGTTGCGATAAATCGCCAATACAATTGCCAAACCCACCGCAGCTTCAGCCGCCGCTACCGTAACTACAAACACGGTAAATACTTGGCCCTTAATTTGTACAGGGTCGAGATAATTGGAGAAACCCATCAAATTGAGATTGACAGCATTCAGCATCAACTCGATCGACATCAACACGCGCACTGCATTTCTGCTGGTAATCAAACCGTAAATACCAATACAGAAAAGTGCCGCGGCTAATAACAGGAAATACTGGAGTTGCAGTTGCATAAATTTTGTTGGCGATTTTCTCTCAATCAATATTACTACCAAACAGACAGATAGGTGCGCCGCGCGCACCCTACTGTTACTTAGATTCGGGCGAAGAAACATCTCCGGCAGAAACTAATTCGCGAGGTCTTTCTTGCAAACTAAAAGCTGGTGTTTCAGATAGCTTGTTCGACGACAATTCATCGGGCAAGAAATCGCGGCGTGCTAGCACAATTGCTCCTACCATTGCCATCAACAAAAACACTGATGCTAACTCAAAAGGTAGCAAAAAGTCAGTGAAGAAATGTTTGGCGATCGTCACGATCGAACTTTCGGCTGGTGCTCCTGTCGTCGCCACAATAGTCCAAGGAGTAGACACTACCATCGTACCCAAAAGCGCAAACAAGCCTACGCAAACTACTGCTGTTGCTACTTGACGCACCCAAGCGTTGGGAATAGTGCGGAAATCTTCTCGCTTGTTCACCAACATAATCGCAAACAAAATCAAGACGTTAACAGCGCCAACATAAATCAATACCTGCGCTGCTGCTACAAAGTCGGCATTCAGCAACAAGTACAAGCCGGCAATGCTGGTAAATACGCCGCACAGCAAAAAAGCTGAGTAAACGATGTTGGAGAACAGCACTACTCCTAATGCTCCTGCAATCATCATTACGGAGAGTATGCCAAACGAAACAATTTGAACCCCTTCGGCTAGATTCACAATTTTTAATCCTCAATCATTAGTTTTCTATTGTTCGTTTTTACTCATTAGTTAGCAGCCATTCATAATTGTTATTTCACTAATGACTGATGACTGCTGACTAATGAGTAATTACCTATTTTTCGAGAATTTCCTCTGAAGGGAGACCTGCGCGCCGATCGCTGCTGGGAACTTCATGAGGGTTGATCACACCTTTCGGCAAATAAGCGAATTCCCGCAGCGGTGTCACCATCGGGTCATCTGTAACCTTGTAGGGCAAACGTCCGAGGGCCACGTTGTCAAAATTCAATTCGTGACGTTCGTAGGCAGCTAACTCGTATTCTTCTGTCATGGACAAACAATTAGTCGGACAATATTCTACGCAGTTGCCGCAGAAGATACAAACACCGAAATCGATACTGTAGTGCTTGAGTTGTTTCTTCTTACTTTCTTTGTTAAATTCCCAATCCACTACAGGTAAGTTGATCGGACATACCCGAACGCAAACTTCGCAGGAGATGCACTTGTCAAATTCAAAGTGAATTCTGCCCCTAAAACGTTCGGACGGAATTAATTTTTCGTAAGGATACTGCACCGTAATCGGGCGGCGTCTCATGTGGTCAAAAGTAACAGATAGCCCTTGACCGATATACTTAGCAGCTTGAAGAGTCTCTTTGGCGTATTCGCCTACTTGATTGAGGAATTTTAGCATGGTGTTCTCTCTCTGTACTTGAGTTTTTGGTAATTGCTAATTAATAATAGGTAATTGGTTAACAGCTATTTTTGTTGAGCTGTTGCCCTTTACCTATTATTAATTAACCGCCAAAAGCAAAGGGAAAGGCAAGTTTCAAAGCTGCGGTCAATAGCAAATTAACTAGAGAAACAGGAAGTAAAAACTTCCATCCCAAATCTAGCAATTGGTCGATCCGAACTCGTGGCAGAGTCCAGCGGAGCAGAACTGCCAGAAACAGGAAAAAGTAGGCTTTCAGCATGGTCATCGTAATGCCCAGCGTGCCGGTAATTACCTGCAACCAAGGAGTCGTCTCGCTCAATCCCAGGGCATTTGTGATGACTCCGACCGGAATCGGGCATTCCCAGCCGCCGAGGTACAAAACTGCTACTAGCAGGCAAGAAAGGACGAGGTTAACGTAGGAAGCGATATAGTACAAAGCAAATTTCATGCCTGTGTACTCAGTCTGATATCCTGCTACCAATTCTTCTTCTGCTTCTGGAAGGTCAAATGGTAAACGTTCGCATTCTGCGAGTGCTGCGATCCAAAAAATCAGGAAACCCGCAGGTTGCCGCCAAACGTTCCAGCCGACAATGCCGTAGCCTGCTTGTTGATGTACGATGTCGATCGTACTGAGACTATTGGACATCATCACAACTGCCAATACTGCCAAAGCTAGGGGAATTTCGTAGCTGAGGGATTGAGCCGCGGCTCTGAGTCCTCCGAGGAGGGCGTATTTGTTGTTTGAAGCATAGCCGGACATCAGCAAGCCGATCGGCTGAATGCTAGACAGGGCAATCCACAGAAATATCGCTGTCCCCATATCGGCGATCAGCATATGCTCTCCGAAGGGCACGATTAAGTAGGAGAGAAAAACTGGAATCACCACAATTACCGGGCCTAGGGTAAACAGCAGCGCGTCAGCTTTTGCCGGTACAATGTCTTCCTTGAATACCAACTTCAGCCCGTCAGCAACGGGTGCTAGCACTCCCAGAGGGCCGATGAATTCCGGGCCGATCCGCTGTTGAGCGGCGGCGGAAATTTTCCGTTCCAGCCAGACGCTAGTGAGTACCCCGAAAACGGCAGCGACAATCATCAGCACCATTGGCAGCGGTAGCCAAAGCACTTGGGCGATGTCCGCCGGTAAGCCCCAATTCATGAGGGCTTCTACGAAACTTCCTTGTAAGTCAATTCCTGGGTTCATTTGTCCAGCTTTTGAGCGATCAGCATATAATTTTTCACCCGTCCTTCGTAGGAGTAGGCTTAGAAATCGGGGTCTTTGTAAAGATTTTTAATGCTTTACCGCCTAATAGTATATCGCCCGACAGGCTCCAAGAACGCACAGACAGGGTGAAGTTCTAATTATATGAGCCTGCAGCGTAGCTAATAGGTTGGTAATTTATGTTTGATGGTTGACTGTTGACTGTTGACTGTTGGCTGTTGGCTGTTGAGTGCCCGATCGATTTTGAGTAAGAAATCAATCTGGATTTATGCACTCTCGTGTCTCAAACCTCGATCCCTCCTAGCCCCCCTTAATAACAGGGGGAAACAATATCTGTAGGGGCAAACCCCCCGTGGTTGCCCCGATGCCTGAAACGGCCATTGGATGGTCGTGGGGGGTAGGCACGGGGGCACTACCCCTACAAAACCCTGATTTTCCTGAGAATGAAACAGCCCTGGGATGCGAGGGGGATCTAGACTCAGCTATAAGCCAGATATAGGCCAAACAAAAGGGCCCAGAGTTAACTCTGGGCCCTTTTAATGCTTTAAAGTGGCTTTCAAATGGTTTAAACCATTGATTTTACGTCACTTTTTTTATGGAACTGGGCAGAATCGAACTGCCGTCCAAAGCGGGTATTTACCTTCCGATCGTTCACAGGTTTATCCCTTCTAATCCTCAGGGCGGGAACCATCTTTATCCCAAATGGGGGGATTTTCTAGTGATTGCTTTCCCAGCTAGCCGACTAGAAACGTTTAGCTAGGGCATCCGTTGGGGGTTGTTATGCTACCGTTAACGGAGTGAGGTGGCATACACTCTAAACCAAGCTCAAGAAGTTTTTAGGCTACAGCTACGGCTTTGCGAGCGAAAGGAACGATGTTGTTCGCATTTACTATTTTTTTTGAGCCGATATTAACGAGAGTAGACTCCCTCTCGACCTGCATCACGGAGCAGCTTTCGCCACCCTGTCGAAACCATTACAGCCCCTCGTGTGTTCTTTTATGATAGACAATATTTCGTGTTGCGTCAAGTCGATTTTGGATTTTCGATTTTGGATTTTCGATTTTGGCACAAAGCTGAGTCGGGAATATTTACATCGTGTACCATTTTCTTGAACAGGCTTTCCGGCCTTTTGCACAAGAGTTAAGTTTTCCTGTGGGGTGGGCCGAAGAGCCCGCCCAGGTTTCTTGACAAGGGTACAAAATGTCAGCCATGCCAAGTTTAATGCAAGTTGTCGTCCCAGACGCCGATGTAAATCCGATCGCGCTCATTGCGTTCGATCATCCCTTCGAGCGAACCCTTCCTAAACGTAAACCGATTACTCCGGCGCTGCTGCACGTCGCCCAAGCCTTGCAAAATCTCCCCGCTGGCGCCGCCCACCATCCCGTTTAAGGCGGTTCGCACCACCAAATCGTCCACCGACTGGGCAAAAGAACCCTCTGTTTGTACTAGCTCGCCCGAATCGCGCTCGTAAATGTAGCCGAGAGTAATCCGGTTCGGCAATATTTCGTAGAGTGCGGTGCGAGTATTTGGCCAATAGCCCCGCGCTTGAGAGTCAGTCGGTTCTCCCAATTCGGATAAAATCTGACTTTCCGCCGTACCAACGGCATACCCAGGGATTGTGGGAGTCTTCTGATAATTGGTTCCCGGTTGTTCGCTGGGTGCGGGCGATCGATCTGGCGGCAACTCTTTGTCAACAAGTTTTTCTGTTGGTGTGGGTTCTACCGCCTCGGGAGTTGGCACTGGTGTTGGAGTTTCAGCAGCAGGCGCTGGAGTTTCAGCAGCAGGCGCTGGAGTTTCAGCAGCGGGCGCTGGAGTTTCAGCAGCAGGGGCTGGAGTTTCTCTGCGAGTCGGCGAGAAAGGCGTTGGTGTCGGCGCGGGAATTGGTGCGGGGCTTGAGCGCGCCTGTGGATCGGCCGGGGCCGAAGTGCGATCGTCCTGGGCCACCGGTGCGGGTTCCGAAGACGGCCGGCTGAGGAAAACCCTAGCAATCCCGACCAAACCTGCAACAATAAGTGCGATCGCCACGAACCCCAAAATCCACCAAACCTTGCGGTTGCCTTCCCCTGAAGGCACCACAGCAGGCGCTGTTCTGGAACCCGCAGGCGACTGAGGCCCGTGTCCCGGAATCACCGCCACCGTCGGCCCGGTGCTCGGCGACGCAGCACCCCCCTGCCCATGCAGCAACGACAGCCACTCATCCACACTAGCAGGGCGATTTTGAGCTTCTACCGTCATCCCCCGCATCACAGCAGAACTGACGGTTGTACTTAGCTGAGGCCGCAAGTCGCGGGGTGAAGGCATCGGTTGGCTGGTGCGGAGAATTGCAGCCACCGGCACTTGTCCTGTCAGCAAAGTATAAAGCGTCGCGGCCAGACCGTAAACATCTGTGGCGGGCGTGTATTTTCCTTGGGCAAAATACTGTTCTGGCGGCGCGTAGCCATCGGACACCATATTAGTGTGAGATTGAGTTGCACCGGGAGTAAACTCGCGGGCAATTCCAAAATCAATCAGCACGACTTCCTGAGTACCTTGGCGCAAAATAATGTTTTGTGGCTTGATATCTCGGTGCAGCAAACCCTTTTGATGAACCGCCTTCACAGCAGCGCCAATTTGAGTTATGTAGGAAATTGCGAGTTCTTCTGGAAGCGGTCTATTTGGCAACACTACATCGCCCAAATTCTGACCGGCTATGTAATCCATCACCATGTAAGGCTGCCCGTCTTCGACAAAAAAATCGCTGACGCGCACAATATTGGGATGGACGCAGGAAGCCAACCGCCTCGCTTCGTCTTGAAACTTGCGATCGAACTCAGCAAAATTGGGTTGCTGCCGCAGAGATTCGTTGAGGGTTTTAATGACTACAGGCTGTCCTAAATAGCGGTGATTTGCCCTGAAAGTTATTCCAAAGCCGCCGCGGCCCAATTCTTGTTCGAGGGTGTACTTTCCACCCTGTAAAGTTTTGCCGATTAGCGCATCCATAGGTTCAGGCGATCGCGACCAGATAATATGGCTGATTATGGCACGTCTAGTGGGTTCTCCTCACCACTCCAAAGAGCGATCGCAATCCTCGATCGGCGTTGCCAGTCCTTCCCGAATCGATTCCCGCATCCCCGCCACTGAGAGAAGATACAGTGTTTCCTCAACAGAGGCGGAGTCTGATTCACAGAATAATACTGTATTGCTAGTCTGTCCTGCGATCGCGATCGGTTGAAGTGACTGACTCATGGGAGCGATCGACTGCTGTAACTGCTGTTGAGCTTCATTGATTGGAATCATAATCTTCCACTTTTCTAAATACGCTTTTCTCGATGATGTTGGGTGGCTGTAGACACTCCCTTAATTATGAGCATATGAAGCCCAAATTATTTCATGTGCTGTGATACTTGCTTTGTCTCAGGATTCATCTAATCTACTCCGTAACGCTAGTTAACTCACGATCACTGATTGACATCTTGAGCCACCATCATTGCATTGATATGGGTAAAGATGCGATCTAATTCCCCAATGGCGTCGAGTTCCGCTGCCTCATCTGCCATTAGTTGGTCTGCTTTCTTCTTCTCTAACAATTGTTCCATGCGCTGTTGGAGCGATTCACTAAATTTGAACAACTTCCACCGATCGACTTTTTCAATGCAAATCTCATGGATTAACGAGGAGGGTTTGTTGAGAATTGAAACCATTATAGGCTCCGAGCTTCGGGTTTTAGGTAGTGACTAGATTATAGCTTTTATTCAATCTGGCAGACTTAATGCTCCAACCGAGAACCTTCAAATTACCGCCAAAACCAGTGACTAAAACAGCCAAACGGCGTTACACTTCAAGTCGGATGATATTCATCCCTGCTTATTTGCCATCGCCATATCTTGCCTTCTTCAGGATCGTTTACCTCTGCAATGAACTTCATTCCCACTTTTTGCAACACGCTATTCGAGGCATTTTTTTCAGCTAAAGTGTGGGCGATGACTGCTTTAACCTCCTCGTGAGCGAAAGCATAATCGATAATTCCCTGGGCTACCTCAGTTGCAAATCCACGATTCCCATATTCGGAAGCAATTTCATAACCTATCTCTATAGTCCCCGACTCATCAGGTGAGCCTTTGAAACCTCCGTTGCCGACCAGCAATTCATTTTTTGGATGAATAAAGAAGTAGTTGCGCCAGTCAGTTGGAGGCGGATTGGATTCGCAAGATTCGTCAGCAGGGAGGGAAAATGCTTCCGGGAAATGAGGCCAGCTATTAGGCACTATGACATTTAAAATTGCTGCAAGCTCGCTTTTATTGCGCAAGAAAGCTTCTACGTGAATCCTTTCGACGGGAAGTAGTTGAAGATTGTTAGTTTTAATCATTTTTCTACCTTGTTTAACCCATTATGAAATAACACTATAGACGCTATCGAAACGCAGTTCTCGGAACCCTAGCGAGTTGGTAAGCCCCCCGACTGTCCACCAATTGATATTGATTGGGCTGCAATCCTAATTGCACAAATTTCTCTGGATATCCCAGCACCAAAATAGAGGGAGAAGTTGGGTTTTTAGATTCCTTAATGTAGTCGATCGCCTTTGTGACAGCTCGGTAGTAAGTCACCTGCCCTTGGGTATAAAAAACTAGACTTGGTTTCCAGAAACCAACCATAATAAACTCTTCCCCAGGCAGTTTTTGTTGAACCGCAACCTGCGCTAGCTGTCTCAGGGGTAACTGGCGGTTGATATCGACCACTTTGTAGGCAGGAGTAAGACCGAAGATGATAAATGCTACTAACCCGATAAGGTTAGCAACCAAAATCCAGCGCTGTTGCCGCTTCCAGAGTAAAAGTGCGATCGCCACCGCTGTAGTTATCCAAATCGCACCGCCGACAATCAGCAACCCCGACTGCTGAATTGCTTGGGGAAAATTGGGCATAGCCGGGTCGTCTCCGAGCCAGTTGTAGCAGTAGAAAGTTGCTCCGGCTATAATTAATAAAAATATGACATTGAAAATGTATGTAACTAACAGCCCTCGCGGTAAAGAATTAGGGTTTTTTTCTAACTTTGCCCGCCTGTTTTCTGGTTCGTTGCCTGCAATAATATCGCTCCACAGCAGCGTTACCAAAATCGCAGCGGCGGGGATTAAAGGCAATACATAACTGGGCAATTTGGTCACGGCGATCGTGAAAAAGCCAAAGATGCAGCCGAACCAAAATAGGGCAAATAAACTCAACTGAGCCGATCGCGGTTGACGACGCCAGTAACTGCGCTGCCAAAAACGGGTACGGGCGAGCGCCACAGGCAAATAAATCGACCACGGTGCAAAACCAACTAGCACTACAAAAAAGTAAAAATACCAAGGGGCAGAGTGCTTGTTGACTACTCCAGTAAAACGCTGGAAATTGTGATAGCCAAAAAAGCTGTCAATATAAGTTTGACCATTGGCTAAAATAACGAAAATGTACCAAGGTAGGGCGATCGCCAGAATAATCAAGATTCCCGACACCGGACGCATTTCACGCCAAAGTTGCCGAAAATTTCCCAAATAAAGCCCGAAGCTGCCAACAATCAGCGCTGGGACGACAATTCCCACAGGCCCCTTAGCCAGAATTGCTAAGGCAATTAGTACGTAAAAAGTCAGATACCACTTATTGGGAAATCGGGAAGCGGAAACAGTGGAAAATTCTGCTTGTTCTCTCTGTTCTTCTAGAGTGTAACCGAGGAAAAATGCGAGTAGTGCCGAACACATACAGCCGACTAATAGCATATCTGAAACCCCAGTCCGTCCCCAGGCAATAGTTTGGGGATTTAAAGCTATTAGGGCAGCACCAATCCAAGGAGTAGAAAAAAAGATTGGGAGATTGGGGGAGTGTCCGAGGGGGGGAGTGTCCGAGGGGGGGAATTTTGCTTCTTCCTCATTCTGTCTTCCTTCTTCCTTCTTCCTTCTTCCTTCTTTCTTCGATTTTGATAGGGTATAAAATCCGAGGCAAGTCAGCCCGATCGCGCACAAAGCCGAGGGAAGACGCACGGCCAATTCGTTAACGCCCAGAGTGCGGTAAGCCACCGCCATCAGCCAGTAAATCAACGGTGGCTTGTCAAACCTGGTTTCGCCGTTGAAATAAGGAGTAATGAAATCCCCTGTCACCGTCATTTGACGGGCGGCTTCGGCAAACAAGGGTTCCGTTTCGTCAACTAAACCGATGTTGCCGAGATTCCACAAGAAACCCACCCAGGCGATCGCGCACAGCCATAAAATCGATAGCAGCAAAGGTGCGATCCTCTTCGTTGGCGTAGCCCCCGTAGGGGCGGGCTTCGCTAACGGGCGATTCCTCAACTCTGACAAATTTTTAATAACTTCCTTCACCCAAACTTCCTGCGATTTTAGATTTTAAATTTTAGCTCGCTTAGAGAGTCTATCGAAAGATTCGCATTCTCGAAACTCCCAATTTGATCGAATGCGGTTCAACAGAGATGTTGCACCATTCTCAACAAGGCTTTCATGGGCGGGATCTCCTGCCCAACCCCCTACTCCCCACAAGAAAATTCACTCTTTGTGGAACAGGCATCTTGCCTGTTCTATATAATGATGCCGCTATGTGAGGTTAACTCACATCTTGCACCATTCTCAATAAGACCGTATCAACCGGCTTTCTCGACCAAAATCTCGGCACCTGCTGCTAAGCGTTCACGGCTGCAAAATTAATTGCCATTCTCCGGCTGTGCTGTTCCAAGCCGGCGAGGGTGTCTCCCCAGCGACAAAAGGCCCCCAGTAGCGGCGAGAACCATCCTGAGCAAAAACCACCAGAATGTCTCCCCGTTTGACTTGTAAATTCCCCTCCGGCAGCGATAGCATCAGGCCCTTGCCGCCGCCTTCCCCCGGCGCAAAATCCCAGTGCGCGGGTTTGCCGTAGGATTCCTTGGCTTGCCGTTTCGACAGCAGGGCCACTCGCACTGGGTGTTCGCTGCGATTGCTAACGCGCAGACGGCCGGAGGCCTTAACATTTATAGGGATTGAGGAAAGCAATTCCTCCTCTGGATCTGGGGGGGTTGGTGTTGAGTCGGGCTTGGGCTCGCTGGCGGTGCCTGCAGAAGCTGTCGGGACTGGGGGAACCGGGGGTGTGCGGGGATGTGCGGTGGCTTGTGAGGGCCAATCGCTGGAAGGATTTGAACCGTTGGAGATAGTGATTTCAAAACGGCCTAGAAACATTCCTGTAATTAGGACGATCGACACTCCAATTACGATCTGGTAAATTTTAAGATTCATAAATTTTAGGCTTAAAGGATAGGCTGCACCCGAAATTAGTCTTAACTATTTTTAATGTAAAACCAGGGTCTGCTGTGTCACAAGATACAGTTACACTTAATTACTTGAGCGTTCTCGGCTATAAGTCGCCGATCGCTCAATACCATTTTAGATGTTAAATTTTAGATTTTAGATTGCGACATACTGACCCCGGTAAGGATTTGAAGTTGGTCGGGAGGGGCATTTGTTTACTCATCGGTATAACTTTTAATACCAGTTGAAAAAAACAATGCCACTATAAGCTGTTCGGCATTTAAAAGACGATAGTATGGTGCGGAGCGTACAGAAGTGTTTCCCCTGTAAGCGTAAGTGTTCGCGCCTGACGCGCCCTACAAGCCTCGTTAGTGGTTTAAATGCGTAACAGCTTAAGCCAGTGCTCCAAACCCCAGTAGTTATCAGTGATTCCCCATCTCAAATCTCTAATATCTCATCTCAAATGGTATAACTTTTATGCAGAATACCCGAATTAACAGATTAATTGATGTTCTCAGCGAGCGATTCCGAGGCTGGCTGAGCAATCCTTGGCGGCGGATTTCGCTCCTGCTAATTAGTCTGCTATTCGGCACTTTTTTGGGAACCGCTATTTCGACGATCGCCGGACAATCTGCGGATTGGGATATTATCGCAGCCGGGCTGTTGGTGTTATTGACTGAGTTCGCGAGCTGGCTGGTTTACGGCGGCCCGCGGCCTGTAGCCCGTTCTTTTTGGGTGGAGATGCTCAATGCTCTGAAAATTGGCCTGACTTACAATTTATTTGTGGAGGCTTTCAAACTGGGTTCCTAACAAAAAGGCCCGTCATTCTAGGCGGGCAAAAAGGGTGGATCTCAATTGACACTCCCCGACCTAATCCTCGAGCGTGTCGCCCACATCCGAGACCACAAATTCCTCTTCAGGCTCTAGCAAACCGTTCTGGTTCTCGTCATAGCCCAAACGAAGCGGCTTGCCATTGCCATCCCAGCTACTGTAGTCAATCAGCAAGGTTTCGTTATCCGCCAAGGTGATGCCATCATCCGCCGAGTCGAATATCTCAATGCTTTCATCCCTAATCCGCTCCATCGCGAGGCTGAAAATTGTATCCCCTGTCGGTGATGACGTGACCACTCGCATCCGCACTAAACGCGACTCTGCATCAATATCCAGCACAACCGTATCATTCGGTTCTAGCTCAAAATCATTGAGGAAAAAACTGAAATCCGCCTCGGGTGTTTCAAACCCCAGGAATAGCTCTGGAACTTTCCCAGTTTGCGTAGTGTAGTAAATTTCCGAGTCGGTGGGAACAATGAAAATTTTATCGGTTTGATTGGGTTCCAAATCCACACCATCGACCTCAAACACATAGCCAGAGCCGAGGTAGCTGACAAACTCAGAGTCTGTGGGTTGGCTGGGGGCTTTGAGATCGAAGCTCACGAACCCATCATTGGAGAAAGTGTAGTAAGTCTGAGCGGGGTTCTCCCAAGAACGCAGACTGCTAGGAAATGTTATCTCGATCTTGGGCGCGTTAGGAAAAAACCTACTAGCTTCATTCCCTTGTGTTCCCAAAGCACCCTGATAGGATGTATACGAGCTATCGATGTTTGTTTGAATATTAGTAGGTAATATTCTTATATCTCCAATCAATAGATTGAGGTTGTTGAACGTTGCTATGGGGGGCACTGATATCGGGATTGCGTTTTCGGTTAGTGGCAAGTTAAACGGTGTGCTGTTGGCCTGTGCGGCAGATCGATCTGGTGGTGCGCTCGATGCAGTCGCAGCCGAGAAAGCCCAGGGTTGCGTTCCGAGGCGGGGATCTATCGGCTCAAAACCCAGGGTTTGGCTCTGAGCATCGCCGCGATAGTCATCCTCCGTTAACGTTGCATCCGGCGAATAAAACCACGTATTCGCTGCTGTATTGATGATAATTTCCCGGTGTTCTTTGGGATAATTGCCATCGTAAACCTTGATGGATACCTGATTATTGGGCAACTCAGTTAAGCTAATCGGCGCGACGGAATGCCCCCCGGAACCATCGGGATTAGCGAACCGCAACGTCCCCACCGCCGAGCCTGGAGTGTTAAAACTATTCCGCAGAGCTGCTAAAACATCATTAGGGGAACTTTTGACCGTGGTGTCCCGATCGACCAAAGCGGTGGCATACCAATAAGCAATCTCGCGCTGCAACTTCGCGTTCCCCTCCACAGTCAAATCCGCCGCCCGTTCCGCTCCAAAATCTTGGGGACGAATCTTTCCTTGGTACATCAACAAACTCAGCACCGAAAGCCCTTCACAAAAGCCATCTTCCATCGTGCTGTTCGCCCACTCCATCCACTTCTCGGCGGTTGGAGTCAAGGAAAAACTACCGTCACTGCGGACTGGACTCGCCAAGACGACATCGCCAAACATCCGGCGCATTTCCACCGGACTGAGGGTGGCATACTGCGGTGATGACTTATAGTTAGCAAAGCTAAACCCGTCTGCGTCTGTCGAGAAAACAGATTTTGCTGCGATCGAGGGGGTTGGCAATGGCTGCAGGAGCGGCGGGATTGCGGCGCGACCTTCCTGCATACCGTATTCCAGATAATGCTGAAGGGGACTGAGTTGTTTTCCGGGGTTTGTCGCGATCGCCACTGCTACGTCAGGATTCGCTTGTAAGTAGTATGTAGCATTGAATTTAGCACCGATCTCGCGCCCTTCAAACTGACCGAATTTGACGAAATGGGAATATGCTGTCAAAGGGTCAGGCTGTGCGGCGCTGGTGGTGATCGCCACCCTCACATCGGGATTTTTCTGAAGATATTCAGTAGTGTTAAATTCAGTAATCGGATCGCGCCCTTCGTACTGACCGTAACTGATGAAATGATCGATCGCCGTTATCTTGCCTGCCTGAACCGCCTCTGCCACACCTGGATAGGCTGAGAGATAAAATTGCGTATCAAACAATGGGCTCGGATTGTAACCTTTCTGGTTACCAACACTCAAAAAGTGAGTCAGTCCGCCGATCGCCTGCGCTTTGGCTTCTGGGTAGGTTCTAATATAATAGGATTCGTTGAACAATGAATCGATTTCCAGCATATTTTGTGAAGAGTAATCGAATCGATGGGCGTTTGAAAATTATACGATAAATCCGATCGGCATTCGGCAACCGAGCGAGCCGCGATCGACGATGATTTTCAATTACAATATAAATATAATGAGTATTGAGAGCATAGAAAGCATTAGCCATTCAGAGTTGGGCGTTGCTGATTTACGGTAGGAAAGGCTAAATATGCAAATCATAGAAACCAGTATTCATAACGCTTCGGGATTTTCAACTGATTTTTTTTCATACCCTGATTAAGCAACGCCCAGAGTTGCAAGTAAGTATAGCTTTTCTGACATGGTTGAGGTACACTTAAAAATTTGTAGGGAACTGCCCCCGCGTCCGATCGCGAGATTGAAAAAGATGGATCGATCGAACTTAAATCCTCTAGAAATTTTAGAAAGATGGAGAATCGGCGATCGGGCGATCGCCCGCGAGTTAGAATTGCTAACCGCTTGGGAACTTGCGGATAATTTCCGATCGCGCGCTTTTGGCATTACTCCCGACAATGCAGCCGATGTTGTCCGCTGCAAAACCGATTTGTTCTTTTCTCTGCTTGACGAATTGTATACTTTCCCCCTCAAGTCAACTGTTTTTCTCGAAATTTTGTGGCATCTTTGGCTGCCGCTGGCAATGCAATTATCGACTGCCAAACAAAGTTTAAACCGTCCTTTAATTCAAGGAATTTTAGGAGGGCAAGGAACGGGAAAAACTACTTTATGCCAAGTTTTGAGGCTGATTTTGGGAAAATTGGGATATTCTACAGTCAGCCTTTCTTTAGACGATCTTTACAAGACTTATGCCGATCGCCAACTACTCCAAAAAGCCGACCCGCGTTTAATTTGGCGCGGCCCCCCCGGCACTCACGATCTTGACTTGGGAATCGCAGTTTTAGACAATTTACGCGGTTCTCTAACTCACAATTTAGCAGCAGTTGAGAATCCCAAATCTGATGCCCTCAAACCGGATATAATTAAAAATATAGCAATTCCCAGGTTTGACAAATCTGCCTATGGAGGTGCAGGAGATAGAAGTCAACCCGAAATTATTTCCGCTGCGGATATTGTACTGTTTGAAGGTTGGTTTGTCGGTGTGAATCCGGTGGTTGATGCCAAATTAAATGAGTTTTTGGCGGGTGCACCGTTTCCGATTTCCACAGAGGGCGACTGTCAGTTTGCGCGCGATATGAATGCGAAGCTGCACGACTATCTGCCGCTGTGGAACCGATTAGATCGGTTGATGGTTTTGTATGCCCAAGATTATCGCATTTCTCAAGTCTGGCGCAATCAGGCGGAACGGGAAATGATGGCGGCGGGGAAGTCGGGAATGTCAGAAGCTGAAATTAATCGGTTTGTCGAATATTTCTGGAAAGCGCTGCATCCCGAGTTATTTATTAAGTCGATGCTGGAGGGCGATCGGGTGGATTTAGTAATTGAAGTTTTGGGTGATCGCACTGTCGGCCGAATTTGTCGGGCGATCGACTTACAACTAAGCGATTAGGAACAGTTAAAATTAACCCCTTAAGGACACAACAATGTTGTGTCCCTACCCTATTGCAGCCTTTAAGGACACAACAATGTTGTGTCCCTACTGTATTGCAGCTTATCGTGCACTCACTTGACAATTCAGGACTTATGCAAAAAGTGATTTGACGCGCGAATTATAGGGGTAAGGCGGGCCATAAGCACCCTACAATACAGAGGTTTTGCATCGAGGATGGAGAATTTCTAAATTAACTGCCGGGAGTCCCAAGATCGATCGCTTTCTGGATCAAATCGTCGGTAACATTGCCCGGGATACCTGCGGGCGTAATGTCCTGAGCCATCGAACGAAAATCAGCGGGATTACCGCTTGAATCTGCCGGAAGGGGGATATCTTTAGGAGCGGGAATAGCAAATTTAGGTGCAGTTGCAGCGGCTGCAGCTTCGGCGCCGGCACCCGTGCGATCGATTTCACTAACGCTGAATTCTTTTGAAGCTTCGTAGTCTGCTGATACATCAACGGTCGGCAACTTTTGTTCTCCAGCTTGCGCGCTTTCAGTGATCTGAGCAGCGTCAAAGTTTTCAGTGTTATTGGGTTCTGTATTGATTTCAGACATAGCTGACTCCTTGCTAGTTTTATTTAACAATTCACTGTATCAATTATCACTTGAATCCCAGGCTTTTTCATCTACCCGGAGATGTATCGTTGGCTTCTATCTTAAGAATGATTTCTTCTAGGGTAGTGCCTTAACATTACACCACTTTCCGAAAAGAATGCAGCTTTAGGCAAGCTCCCAACCCATACATACTCAGCCCTTCCCCATTCTTTAATCTAAAATCTAAAATTTAAAATCTAAAATCGTATTACCTCTCGGGGATGGTGACTTGCACTTACAAATCTTGATACTTATATATTCTGGAAACATTTTTAAGGAATTTTATTTATGAACTCACCCGCCGCGACCAATCCTCACTCTCTCTCCAACGACACTCAAAACATCGTTCAGGCAATCAACGGGTTGGGTACAGATGAAAAACTGGCGCTGCTCTACTTTGTTTATGAAAAAATGGGAGATTCAGTTACACCAGCCGCTCCCGCCGCCGCCGACCCACAATTAGCTCCCATGCTGCTCGATGATTTTTACAAGCTTTCCCATGACCAACAACTGAATATAATGCGCGGTATTGTCAACCGCGACGACACGCCGTATTCTCACGCTTACGGAGCTTTAACTGCTAACAATCAGTTGGTGGTTTGGTATGCTTGGGCTATTGGTATGGGGGAAACAATTGTCGATATCCCTGAAGGATATGAGGCAACTGAGGCTGTCAATGGCGTGTTGGGTCACATTGAAGGTCTTGATTTTGAACAGCAAATTTCGGTGCTGCGTGACGTAGCTAATAATATGGGCTACACCGATGTTAAACCAATTGCTACTCAGGCCGAAGTAGGGAAAACTTCTAGTCTTTAGATAAGACTCGACAGTTCAAACCGCTGCTGAGAGTCAAACGAAGTTCGTCTCTGTGGACTAAATTGCCTACCTTACCGTGACAATTTGCAGGTCAAACCTTTTTTTGCCTTAGTCCTGTATAAGTAGGGTGCTCTTCGGCGCACCTTACTGCTATAGAACCGATTTGACATCTTTTCTTAAAAAATAAAAGGTCAGAACTATTTTGATGATTGGCATGACGAGAAGGATGAGCACAAGCGCCGCGTAACTCATCCCGGTTTACAGGCCGCGATCGCCAAGATACCTGGTCAAGCAGGGCAACTAATCGGTTTACTCGATATTCTTTGGGAAACGGCCACCGGGGAAGTTGATGTTGTTTCGTCCATTCCTGTAAGCCGCGTAGAAGCCGGGTGCAAACTGGCTGAGTTCTACTTGGGACAGGTAACGCGGCTGCAAGGGGATGGGGATGTCTTGAATGGCGAAATGCCCCCCATCTTGGCAACGCTGTTAGAAAAGGTGAGACAATTTGGTTTGCTGACAATTCTTAATCTAGCGGGTGTATCTACGAAACCTGCCTTGAGGTTAAAGCTGGAGGTTAAATGTAAGTCAAACTTGATTAATGACATTCCGGTTAGCGTTCTCCGATTTGCTGTCGCCACATGGCGTAGTAAAGCCCCTTCTGAGTCACCAGTTCATCATGGTTTCCACTCTCCACGATTCGACCTTTTTCCAAAACAAAAATCGGATCGGCGTGCATAATCGTAGACAATCGATGGGCAATCAAGATTGTAATTTGCTCTTTCAGGGCTGAAATTTCTTTAATTGTTTCAGTAATCTGCTCTTCGGTCAGAGAATCTAACGCAGATGTTGCCTCATCGAAAATCAACAGCCGTGGTTGACGAATCAAGGCGCGGGCAATGGAAATCCGCTGCCTTTCACCGCCCGATAATTTGACACCGCTTTCACCCATTATTGTATTGATACCTTGTTCCGATTGGGCGAGTAAATTGTCACAGGATGCTTGTTTGAGTGCTGCAATAATTTCTGCATCGGTAGCATCAGGTTGGACAAATTGCAGGTTTTCCTTAATTGTGCCTGCAAATAAATGGGTGGACTGGGTGACGAATCCAATTTGTCGCCGTACCTGGTTGTACCGAATATCTTTGGTGGAAATGTCGTTGTAAAATACTTCTCCGGTACTAGGTTGATATAAGCCCACTAGCAATTTTACCAATGTTGATTTCCCCGACCCTGAAGGCCCAACAAAGGCGATTGTATCCCCCAGATTTGCCGCAAAAGAAATTCCATCCAGAGAATTTTGAGATGCTCCCTGATGTCGAAAGACAACGTTTGAGAAGCTCAAACGATTCACCTGTCCAATCTCGATGGGTGATTCAGGTCGGCGTTCAATCGGTTTTTGCATCAGTTGATCGAAGTGCTGCAACGATGCTTCGGCTTCACGATAGGTCAGAATAATGTTGCCCAGTTCTTGCAGCGGCGCAAAAATAGAAACAGAAATAAATTGCATGGCAATTAACTCGCCTGTGCTCAACACATCTCGAAAAATGAGCCACAGTAGTGTGAATAAAATGGAGAGCTTTAGCAAGCTAAGCGTCGTTCCCTGCAAAAACGATAAGAGCCGGATTTGTTTTACTTTCTCCATTTCCAGGGCAAAGATTTGGACGGTTTGTCCTTGTAAACGCCGAATCTCGGGGAAAGTTAGCCCCAAACTTTTGATCAGCTCAATGTTATGCAGCGACTCGGTAATAAACCCAGAGCTTTTAGAAGTTTCGCGCATAATTGAGCGTTGTTGTCCTTTGATTTTTTGGCTCAAAAGTCCGGTTAATCCCCCTAAACCCAACACGCCAACTACAAATACGGGCACCAGTGCCCAATGTTTGGTCACAGCATACCAAACCAGAAAGCCCACTCCGACGATTGACGAAAATAGGGTATTAATAAACGAATTTATAAACAATACTCCGGACAGTTTTTAAAGAGGGATGCGACGCCTACGGCAAGCAACGCTTACGCAATAAATCACAGAAGC